>JAEYXO010000170.1 GCA_023431245.1 Pseudomonadota bacterium
CCCGAGGTTCATTTCGCCGTAGCTGCGCTGAAATTGCAGCGCATCGATGGCAGCCATCACAATGCCCCTGACTTCGCCGTCGCCGCCCGTGACCGGATAGCTGAAATGCATCGTCAGCGGGCCCGGATCCGGGCCGCGGCCCAGCGGCGTCACATGCAGCTGCGGCAGATCACGCGCGTGCGCCCGCAGGTGCGCCTTGACCGTTTCCGGATCCAGCCCTGCCTCCCGGCTGGCCCAGATCCGGTTCCCGGCGGCATCCAGCATGAAAAAATCCGCTTCCCTGCCCCTGCGGGCTGCAACCATTCTCGACATGCGCACCGCGGCGGCTTCCATGCCCTCGCGTTGCGCCTCGGCCGCCGCCACGCGCATCAGTGTTTCTGTCGCGGCGAATTCCGCATCGATCTGGTCGCGCAGCGAACGGGCCAGCGTTTCGACGTGCCGCTGCGTCGCGCCGAAAGCATCGGCTGTCTCCTTGCGGATGACTGTTTCCGCGGCGATCATGATCGCCAGGCCCAGCACGGCAGCCCCGGCAACCAGCAGCAGCCGCGGTGCGCGCATGCGCCTGAAAAAACCGCGTAATGCGGATCCTGCGCGACTTTTGTCCAGTACGGGGGAGGGATTCACGGTCTGCGCAGCGCGATGTGGCCGGTGCGGGGCTGGATTGCGGAGGTTCATCTTATAATTGCGACTGAACCTTGTCTAATTGCATGCCGTCCAGGCACATTGCCCACACAGTCCGCCCCCGCCGGCGAGGAAGGCTCCTTCCCCGATGTCGTCACAACTCAATGCAGTCGCAGAACAAATCAACAGCATCATCCTCGGCAAGGCCCAGCAGATCAGGCTCGCCATCGCCTGCCTTCTGGCACGCGGCCATCTGCTGATCGAGGACGTGCCCGGCGTCGGCAAGACCACGCTGGCCCATGCCATCGCAACATCGCTGGGTCTGCGTTTCCAGCGCATCCAGTTCACCAGCGACCTGCTGCCCGCCGACATCCTCGGCGTCTCCGTCTACAACCGCGACTCCGGCGGCTTCGAATTCCATCCGGGTCCGGTATTCACCAACGTGGTGCTGGCTGACGAAGTCAATCGGGCAACCCCGCGCGCGCAAAGTGCGCTGCTCGAAGCGATGGAGGAAAACCAGGTCACCATCGAAGGCGAAACCCGGCAGCTGCCGATGCCCTTCTTCGTGATCGCCACGCAGAATCCGTCCTACCAGATCGGCACCTTCCCGCTGCCGGAGTCGCAGCTCGACCGCTTCCTGATGCGCATCGAGCTCGGTTACCCCGATGCGCAGGCCGAACGTGCGCTGCTGAACGGCGACAACCGCCGCGACATGCTGCTGCGCCTGCAGCCGCAGCTGGATCCCGACGGCCTGACCCGGCTGCAGCATGAGGTCCAGCAGGTGCATGCCTCGCCCGCCCTGCTCGACTACCTGCAGGCGCTGGTCAACACCACGCGCCGCTCCCCCGCCTTCTCGCACGGACTGTCGCCGAGGGCATCACTCGCCCTGCTGCAGGGCGCCAGGGCCTGGGCCTACATGGACAACCGCAGGCACCTGCTGCCTGAAGACATACAGGCGGTGCTCCCCGCGGTCGTCACGCACCGCCTGAGCCCCTCCGGCGAAACCGCCGGCGGCGGCCGCGACTCGCTGGCCGCCCAGCTGCTGCAGGAGGTCGCCATCCCCTGATGCCGGCAATGAATGCCACCCTGTCCTCGCTGGCTGCGCTGAAGGGCCGCATCCTCGACTGGATTTTCCAGTGGCGGGGCCCCGAACGCGGCACCATCGTCCTGGTGCAGCGCCGTGTGTTCATACTACCGACGCGGCAGGGCCTGCTGTTCGCCGGCGTCATCCTGCTGATGCTGCTGGGCTCCGTGAACTACGATCTGTCCCTCGGTTTCATACTGTCCTTCCTGCTGGGTGCGACCGGCATCCAGTCCATGCTGCATACCTTCCGCAACCTGGCGAACCTGCGCATCTCGGCCGGCCGCAGCTCGCCGGTGTTTGCCGGGGAACAGGCGCAATTCCATATCCGCATCACCAACACCGCGGCCATGCCGCGGTACAGCATCGGCGTGACCCGGGACCGGATCAGCGCGGACTATGTCGACGTGCCCGCGGACGGCGAAACCACGGCCACGGTGCCGGTTCCCGCTCTCCGCCGCGGCTGGCTGCGTCCCGGACGGATGACGCTGTTCACTTTTTTCCCGGTGGGCCTGTTTCGCGCCTGGTCCTATGCCGACCTCGACATGACCTGCCTGGTCTACCCGGCGCCCGCCTCTCCGGGCCTGCCGCTGCCGCAGCCGCGCGCCGGCAACGACAAGGGAGGAACACAGGGACAGGGCCAGGATGAGTTCTCGGGACTGCGGCCCTACCGCCCCGGAGATTCGCCGCGCCATCTCGCGTGGAAAGCCATCGCCCGCAGCGACGTGCTGATGACCAAGCAGTTTTCCGGCCGCGTCGCGGCCGAACTGTGGCTGGCCTGGGATGCACTTCCTCCGGACATGGACGCAGAAAAGAAGCTGGAACACCTGGCACGCTGGGTCATCGACGCGGACGCCAGCGGCCACGCTTACGGCCTGCGCCTCCCGGGAACGGTGATTCCGATCGACTCCGGAGCCGCGCACCGCACCGACTGCCTGCGCGCCCTGGCACTGCATGACGCCGCTGCCGACCAGTCTTAGCTCGCGCCCCCTCGGCGCGCGCGACATCCACTGGCTGACCGTGGTATTCCTGCTCGCGGCCGGGCCGCACCTGCTGCGCATGCCGCTGTGGATATCGGCGCTGGTGGTCGGCATCGCCGGTGCCCGCCTGCTGCAGGTCCGCCTGCGCGGTGCGCTGCCGAAAAAATGGCTGCTGGCGCTGGTCGCAGTGGCCGCCGCCGGCGGCATCCTGCTTCAGTACCGGACCCTGTTCGGGCGCGATGCCGGCGTTTCCATGCTGGTGATCATGCTGGCGCTGAAACTGCTGGAAACCGGCACCCGGCGTGACGGCATGCTGCTGGGTTTCCTCGGCTGTTTCCTGCTGGTGACCAACTTCCTGCACTCGCAGACCATACCGACGGCGTTCTACATGCTGATCTGCGCATGGCTGCTGGTCGCGACGCTGATCGGCATGCAGTACACCGGCCCCTGGCCGGGCTGGCGCCAGCCGGTCAAACGCGCCGGCATCCTGATTGCCCAGGCACTGCCGCTGATGGCCGTGCTGTTCCTGCTGTTCCCGCGGGTGCAGGGACCGCTGTGGGGCCTGCCGCAGGATGCCTATGCCGGGCTCAGCGGACTGTCCGACAACATGAGTCCGGGCAGCCTCAACAACCTGATCCTGTCCGATTCCGTCGCCTTCCGCGCCGAATTCAGCGACGGCCGCACCCCAGATCCCAAGGATCTCTACTGGCGCGGGCCGGTGCTGTGGGATTACGACGGCCGCACCTGGACGGCGCCGCGGCTGGTGCAGAACATCGACGAACTCCCCGCGGACGGCAACGTCGATTACACGGTAACCCTGGAGCCGCACAACAAGCGCTGGCTGTTTGCACTCGAGTTTCCCGGACAGAAACCGCCGCGCTCGATGGCCACGCGCGACATGCAGCTGCTCAGCTTCACGCCGGTGCGCAGCCGCATGCGCTACGAGATGACCTCCTCCATCGGCGCCGCCTACGGCATCGACGAAGACCGGTCCGTGCTGTCGCGCGCCCTGCGACTGCCCGCCGGCAGCAATCCGCGGACCGCGGCCTTTGCCGAAGAACTGCGCGGCAAGCACGGCGACGACCGCAGCCTGGTGGCGGCGGTGCTGGCGATGTTCCGCAATGAGAACTTTGTCTACACCCTTTCGCCGCCGCTGCTTGGCGAACAGCCGGTCGACGAATTCCTGTTCGGCACCCGCCGCGGATTCTGCGAACACTATGCCTCGGCGTTCACCGTGCTGATGCGCGCCGCGGGGATTCCGGCGCGCGTGGTCACCGGCTATCTGGGCGGCGAAATCAACCCGGTCGGCGGATACATCCTGGTGCGCCAGGCGGACGCCCATGCCTGGGTGGAAATCTGGCTGGAGAAAACCGGCTGGGTGCGCGTCGATCCGACAGCCGCGGTATCGCCGCTGCGGGTCGAACGCGGCATCGCCTCCGCGCTCCCGCGCAGCGATCCGCTGCCGATGTTCGTGCGCGGCGACTTTGCGATGCTGCAGCGCATGCGCCTGACCTGGGACTCGGTCACCTACACCTGGAACCAGTGGGTGCTCGGCTATACGCCGGAACGCCAGCGGCGCTTCCTGAGCCATCTCGGCTTCAGCGAGGCAAGCTGGCAGACCATGTCCGTGGTGCTGATGATCTTCGCCGGCATCGCCGTGCTGTTCGGCGCCGCGCTGGCGCTGCGCGACCTGCGCCAGGCGCGGCCCGATGCGGCGAAGGCCGCCTACGACCGCTTCTGCCGCAAACTCGCGCGGCGCGGATTGCCGCGCGGCGCCGCTGAAGGACCCCGGGTATACGCGACCCGCGCGGCACTGCAGCGGCCGGACCTCGCGCCGGCCATCGAGGACATCACCGCACTCTATGTCGGCCTGCGTTATGCAGGCGAAACGGATCCCGGGTCACTGCAGGCGCTGGAACGGCGCTCGCGCGCGTTCAAGGCATAAAATATCAATAAAAACAAATACTTATGATATATCAGGCCGGCGGAAGCAGGCCTGCAGGATCCACCGGCTTGCCGAGCAGCCGGATCTCGAAATGCAGCTTGACCCGGTCGGCGTCGCTGTCACCCATCTCGGCGATTTTCTGGCCACGCGCCACCGACTGCCCCTCCTTCACCAGCAGTTCCCGGTTGTGGGCGTACACGCTGAGATATTTGTCGTTGTGCTTGATGACGATCAGCTTGCCCAGTCCGCGGATGCCGGTGCCGCTGAAAATCACCCGACCCGATCCCGCCGCCACCACGGGCTGGCCCATTTTCCCGGCGATGGCGATGCCTTTGCTCGAACTGTCGTTGAACGGCGTGACGACCGTTCCGCTGACCGGCCAGATCCAGCCGATGTCATCATCACGCTGCGGACGCTCCTGCGGCGCGGGTTTTGCGGGTACGGCGGGTTCGGGCTTGATGCCCGACATCTGCGCATAGGCCTGGTCCGAATACGGCACGCGCACGCCGCGGGGTTCCGTCCTGGCGCCACCGGCGACAGCCCCGCGCTCGCTGCCGAGCGGCTGCGCCTCGACGCCGCCCGGCGGCGCACGCAGCGGCGAAGCCACCACACCCTTCGGCGGCGACAGCCGCAGCTGCTGCCCCACCCGGATGCGCGCAGGCTCGATGCTGTTCCAGGCCGCAAGCTCGCGGTAATCGAGGCCAAATTCGAGGGCGATGCTGTACAGCGTGTCGCCGGCCCTGACGGTGTAGAAGTCGGGGCGCGGACGCTCCGGGGCCGGCGCCGCGCGCACCTGGGGTTTGGCGGGCGGCTTGGCCTGCTGCTGCGGCAGGCGCTCCGCAACCGGTGCAGGGCGCGTCGCCACGCAGCCGGCAAGGCCCAGCACCAGTACGCCGCACAGGAGGCTGCGGATGCCCGGGCCGGAATTCTGCTGCAGCCGATCTCCGGTGCGCTCAGCCGAGGCCGGCAAGCAGCGGCACGAACCGGGCATCTTCCACCTTGCGATCGACATAACCTTGTGCGGTTCTTTCAATGACGTGCAATGCCTGTTTGTCGCGATTTGCCAAAGGAATCACGAGTTTACCACCCACCGCCAGCTGCTCCCGCAGCGCCTGCGGCACATGGTTTGCAGCTGCTGCGACAACAATTCCGTCAAAAGGTGCCTGTTCCGGCATGCCCAGCTGCCCGTCGGCGTTGCGGACGCGCACATTGTGCGCGCGCGCATCGCGCAGGTGGCGCCGCGCCTTGGTCAGCAGCGGCGCCAGCCGTTCGATCGAATAGACCTCGCGCGCCAGCCGCGACAGCACCGCCGCCTGGTAACCGCAGCCGGTGCCGATTTCAAGCACCTTGCCGAGGTCAGCACCGCCGCCGCGCAGCAGTTCCAGCATGCGCGCCACGGTGTACGGGCTGGAAATGGTCTGGCCGAATCCCAGCGGCAGCGCGATGTCCTCGTAGGCCCGACTCGCCAGCGCCTCATCGACAAAGATGTGCCGCGGCACCTCGCCCATCGCGCCGAGAATGACCTCGTCGCGTATGCCCTGGGTGCGCAGGCGCTCGATCATGCGCAGGCGCGTACGCTGCGAGGTCATGCCGATGCCCGAATTCGCCGCGTTCATGCGCCCACCGGCATGCCGAGCCATCGCTGCACGGCCTGCATCTGCGCAAACCGCGTGAGATCCATCTGCAGCGGCGTGACCGACACCCTGTTCGAGGCCACCGCATGGAAATCGGTGCCTTCGCCGGCATCCTGCGCGCTGCCCGCGGCACCGACCCAGTACACCGTCTCTCCGCGCGGCGAACTCGCCTTCACCACCGGTTCGGCCTTGTGCCGCTTGCCGAGCCGGGTGACCTGGATGCCGTCCAGCGCGGCATGGGGCACATCAGGCACGTTGACATTGAGCAGCACGGAGCCCTCGACACGCTGTTCCAGGAAGCGCGCGACGAGATCGGCCGCAACACGGCCGGCGGTCGCGAAGTGGTCCTTTCCGGACGCGACCAGCGACACCGCGATCGACGGGATGCCTAGCAGGAAGCCCTCGGTGGCCGCCGCAACGGTGCCCGAATAGATGGTGTCGTCGCCCATGTTGGCGCCGTGATTGATGCCCGACACGACGATATCCGGCAGTTCGGGCAGCAGCCCGGTGACCGCGAGATGCACGCAGTCAGTCGGCGTTCCGTTGACGTGGTAATAACCGTTGCCTGCGCGCCGCACCGAGAGCGGACGGTCCAGGGTCAGCGAGTTGCTGGCGCCGCTGCGGTCCCGCTCGGGAGCCACCACCGTCACCGTGCCCAGCGGTGAAAGCGCCTGCTCCAGGGCGGCCAGGCCCGGCGCGAAATAACCGTCATCGTTGCTGAGCAGGATGCGCACGCTGGTGTTTCGGTCTGCTTTGAGTGAAGTCCGGCATCGGCTGCACGGACGGTTGTTCTGTTATGTCATCCCTGTAATGCAGGCGGGATTTTAACACGCAGCACTGTCCGGGACGTGACCGATGCTAGGATACGCGCTCCAACAATCAACCACCGGATCAATGCCATGGCTCCCATCGGATTCCGCATCCTGCCCTTCGCGGCACAACCCTCCCGGAAAATCATCTCCACGCTGCGCAAAACAGCCAGCGCCCACCTCAGCGACAACATGCACCGGCTGCATGCCATCGGCCCCGACCTGTTTCCCTGCCACAGCGGCGGGCGCATGGTCGGCACCGCGCTGACGGTCAAGGTCGGCCCCGGCGACAACCTGATGGTGCACAAGGCGATCGACATCGTGCGTCCCGGAGACGTCATTGTCGTCGATGCCGGCGGCATCTGCACCCAGGCGATCATCGGTGAAATCATGTCGGCCATCGCCGAACGCAACGGCGCCGCCGGCATGGTCATCGATGGCGCGATCCGCGACGCCGATGCACTGGCACAGTCAAAATTCCCGGTCTATGCCCGCGGCATCACCCATCGCGGCCCCTACAAGAACGGACCCGGCGAAATCAACGTCCCGGTGGTGATCGGCGATGCCGTGGTCAATCCCGGCGACATCATCGTCGGCGACGATGACGGCCTGGTCGCGATTCCGCAATCGATGATCGAGGAGACGCTGAGGCTAGCCAAGCTGCAGGAAAAAAAGGAATCGGACCTGCTGAAAGCGATCCGCAGCGGCAAGAAACTCGACCGTGCCTGGGTCGACAAGGCGCTGCGCGCCGGCGGCTGCGTGATTCCCTCCAAGCTGCGCGGCTGATGGCCGGACCGCTGGCCGGGGTCACCGTGGTCGACCTGACCACGGTCGTCATGGGCCCCTACGCGACACAGATCCACGGCGACCTCGGCGCCGAGGTGATCAAGGTCGAGGCGCCGGGCGGCGACAACGTGCGCCATGTCGGCCCCATGCGCAACCGCGGCATGGGTCACATGTTCCTGCACCTCAACCGCAACAAGAAAAGCATCGTGCTCGACCTCAAGCAGGCGGGCGGGCGCGATGC
>JAEYXO010000269.1 GCA_023431245.1 Pseudomonadota bacterium
ATGCGCAGCGTGACGTCCCGCGGAATGTTGGCCGGCCCCAGCAGGGCATACCAGCCGCTGGTGTTGAAGCCGGGCAGTGTCTCGCCGATGGCCTGTACGCCGGGCAGCGCCGCCGAACGCTGGGCACTGCAGACGCCGATCGCACGCAGCCGGCCGGCCTCGATGAAGGGTTTCGCGGCCAGCAGCGTGTTGACCTGGAACTGGACATGCCCGGCGACGAGGTCGCTCAGCGCCTGCCCGGCGCCCTTGTAGGGAATGTTCAGCGCGTCGATCTTCGCCATCGTCTTCAGCATCTCGACCGCCAGGTAGGCGGAATTGCCGGCGGCGGTGCCCGCGGTCAGCTGGCCCGGCTTCGACTTGGCCAGCGCGATGAATTCGCGGACGTTCTTCACCGGCAGCGAGGGATGCACCACCAGCACGGTGGTGGTCAGGCCGAGCTGGCTGATCATCGTGAAGTCCTTCACCGGGTCGAAGGGCACCTTCTGGTACAGCGTCGGGTTGATCGCATGCGGCGTGGTGGCGATGACCAGCGTGTGGCCGTCCGGCGCCGAACGCGCGACGAATTCGGTGCCGATCATGGTCGCGCCGCCGGCTCGGTTTTCGATGACGATGGGCTGGCCGAACTGCTTGGCCAATTCCGGATTCAGCAGGCGCGCGAGGATGTCGGTGCCGCCACCGGGCGCGGCGGGCACCACGATGCGGATCGGCTTGGACGGAAAAGCCTGGGCGGTGGCGGCCAACGGCGCGGCAAGAAGCATTGCCGCGAGAATGCCCGCCGCAAGGTTCATGGGAACGCGCGCGACGGCAGCAGGGGTGTCATGGATGGTCATGATATGGATTGGGTAGTGGGAACCGGGCAGCATCCTAGCATTGAAATGCGGCGTTCATGTTAACTTGCGGACTTTTGCCCGGAACCGATCATGAGCACTCCGAACGACAGCACTGCCGACAATCGCCGCTTCAAGCTGATCCCGCTGGAAGACCTGACACCCGAACAGAAGGCCCTCAGCGACGCCATCAAGTCCGGACCGCGCGCCAAACTGGCGAGCTCGGGGGCATCAAAACCCGGACCGCTGGGCGGGCCGTTCAATGTCTGGCTGCGCAGCCCGGGCATCGGCAACCTGGTGCAGCAACTGGGCGAGGAAATCCGTTTCCGCAGTTCGCTGTCGGGCAAACTGAACGAGCTGGCGATCCTGGTCACCGCGAGAAACTGGACGTCCCAGTACGAGTGGGTCGCACACCACAAGCTCGCCCTCGAGGGCGGGCTCGACCCGAAAATCGCCGAGGCCATCGCCCAGGGACGGCGGCCGGAAGGCATGGATGCCGACGAGACGCTGGTCTACGAATTTTCGCGGGAACTGCAGGACACCCAGGGCGTCAGCGACGGGATGTACGCGCGGGCGGTGGCCCGCTTCGGCGAGCACGGCGTGGTCGACCTGATCTCGGTCAACGGCTTCTACGTGCTGGTGTCGATGTGCCTGAATGTAGACCGCACGCCGGTGCCGCCGGGCACGCCGCTGCCGCTGCCGCCGCTGGAGAAATAACCGCCTCAGGGCCGGCGCGCGCCGAGCACCGCCGCGGTGCGGGCGAGCCAGTCCTCGACGCGCCGCCGGTTGGTGCCGAAGTCCCAGTAGCCGGTGCGCGATGCGGAATAAAGCGCCAGCGTCGACTGCTGCGGTCCGAGGACAATGAACTGCACGCGAATGTCGTCGCGGAAGCGCAACATCCGCGTGGTCGCCACCAGGTGCAGTCCGGCGGCCCCTTCTCCGGCCACAGCGACCCCCGGCATCGCGAGCACTGCCTCCTTGAAGGCGTCCCGCAAGCGGTCTGCCGGCACCGCGAAAACCGGCGACACCGCATCCGGACGGACGGAAAAGCCGGCCGGCGCGACGAGCCAGTGGTTGGGGCTGTCCGGGCGGACCAGCTCAGCAAAGTACCGTTCGATGTCCACAGCCGTCTTTCCGTCGCGTTCCGCCACAGCGCTTGCGGCGCAGGCCAGGGCCAGCGCCACCACCACGAGATACCGGACCATGCACCCTGACCGCACTCAGTCGGCCTTGATGCCCGCCTCCCTGATGACCTTCGCCCACTTGGTCATCTCTCCCTTGAAGAATGCGGTGAATTCGGCCTGGCTGTTGCCGACCGCATCGGCGCCCTGCTGGCGCAGTTGCTCGCGCGTTTCGGGGAGCGTGATGATGCGCGCGATTTCGGTGTTGAGTTTTGCCAGCACCGGCTTCGGCACGCCCGCGGGCACGCCGATGCCGTAAAACGACAGCGCCTCGAATCCCGGCAGCGTCTCGGCGATGGCCGGCACCTCCGGCAAGGTCGGCGCACGCTTGAGCGAGCTGATACCGATCGCGCGCAGCTTGCCGGCACGCACATGGGGCAGCGTCGGCAGAATCGTTCCGAACATCCACGCAACACGTCCGCCCAGCAGGTCAATGGTCGCCGGATTGGCGCCCTTGTAGGGAACATGCGTCATCTTTACGCCACCCATGTTGGCGAGCAGTTCGCCGGCCAGATGGGTTGCCGCGCCGGTGCCGCCGGAAGCATAGGTGATCTCGCCCGGCTTCGCCTTGGCCAGCGCCAGCAGTTCGGCGATGTTCTTGGCCTGCACCGACGGATGCGTGACCAGGATGTTCGGCGACACCGCCAGATTGATCAGCGGCTGCAGTTCCTTTGCGGTGTCATAGGGCAGCTTGCTGCGCAGCACCGGATTGACCGCTGTGCTCAGCGAAATCATCAGCATGGTGTGGCCATCCGCCGGCGCGCGCACCGCGAGTTCGGTGCCGATCACGGTGCCGGCGCCCGGCCGGTTGTCGACAACCACCTGCTGGCCCCAGGCCTCGGTCAGCTTGATGCCGACCATGCGCGCGAGCTGGTCGTTCGGCCCCTGCGGCGCAAAAGGCACGATCATGCGGATCGGCCGGCTCGGAAACCCGGCGGCGGGATCGGCGGATGAACGCTGCGCTGCGGCCGGAACCGCAGCCAGCACGGCAATCGCCGCGCAGGCGGCGGGCAGGACGGACTTGGACATTTTCATGTTCTGGCTCCTCGATGGTTATGCGCGCATCAGCGGCCGATCGCGCGCTTGAAATGATCGACCGCCACCGAACGGGTGCCGATCCACACATCGTCTGCGGCCTTCGCCGCCTTGATGATGTCCTCGTAGACAAACAGGCCCGGTGAACGACCGAAGACATGGGTATGGATCGCGGGATCCATGCGCACCGGACCGGTTTCGCGATGGCGGGCGCAGTCGAGCCAGTGCTCGAAAATTTCCAGCATCACTTTCGGCGCGTTGCCGTGGCGCATGTACAGCGGCAGGTCGTTGACCTCGGTGTTGTTCGGAAAGGCGACGATCGAGCGGTCGCCGAAATCGACCAGGTACGGCAGGTCGTCGTTCAGCGTGTCTCCGTGCCAGTCGTAACCGGCCTCGGCCAGCAGGCGCGGCGAGCGCAGGTCCGGCGTGCTGCGCGGGCTGATCCAGCCGCGCGGACGGATCCCGGTCGCGCGCTCGATCAATCCGGTGGTATGCACGATGTTGGCCCGCTCTTCCTCCTCGCTGAGGTAGCAAGGGATCATGTCCATGGTGTAGGAATGGGCGACCACCTCGTGCCCCTCGTCGGTGATCCGGCGCAGGATCTCCGGATACCGTTCGGCCATGATGCCGCTGACGTTGATCGTGGCCTTGATGCCCTGGCGGCCGAGCACGTCGAGGATGCGGTGGATGCCGCGGCGGTGGCCATACTCGGCCCAGCCGACGGCATTGAGGTCGGGTACGCCGGCCTTCAGCGGATTGCCCATGGGACCGATGCCCGGCCATTTGCCGTCGGCCCACCCCTCGAAGGGCACCCGGAAAAACACCGCGATGCGTTTGCCGCCGGGCCAGCGGAAATCCGGCGGTGCCGGCGTTTCCGTGGCGCCGGCATGGATGTCGAACGAACTCATGCAAATCCTCCCTGGGTGACGGCGCAGCGCCGTTTCGTTCCGGTTGTTAAGGTTTTTTTTCGTAGACCGTCTTCGGCAGGACGCGATAACTCGCGCTGGCACGGCAGGCCGTGTTGCCGTCCTCGCCGACGACCTCGGCCTCGGTGAACATGATGCTGCGTCCGCGCTTGACCACTGTGCCACGGCAGATGATCTCGCCCTTGGCCGGTGCGAGGAAACTGAGATTCATGGTCCTCGTGGCGACCCCCATCTCCATGTCCACCAGCGAACGCACGGCCTGCGAC
>JAEYXO010000344.1 GCA_023431245.1 Pseudomonadota bacterium
GATAGGCCAGCGCCAGCCGCGGGCTGCGGATGACATGCGGCAGGTTCACCGAGAAGGTGCCTTCGTTCGCCTGCGGATCGAGCTGCGCCAGCAGCGCGCGTTTTTCCGAGATCAGCGCGCGCAGGCGTTCGCGCGTCGCGGCATCGGGCACGCGGAAGGCCGGCGCCTTGGAGGCAAAAGTTGCGGCGATGCGCTTCGAGCCGCGCACGCGGGCCCATATCCCCAGCGCGGCCAGGGCCAGCAAGGCCAGCAGCAGGAATGCCGGCGGACGCCGCAGGAAACCGCCGGAATGGATCGCGATCAGCACCATGCCGGCGAGCGAACAGATGACATGCGCGTTGAACCAGTTCACCGGATTGGCGCCGCTGCCGCCGCGCTTGGCGATGACAAAGGCCACCGGCACCAGCAGCAGGATCACGCCGGCGACACCGGTCAGGTACAGCTCGGGGCTGCCCGGCGTGCGCCAGGCCTCGGGCAGCAGGCCGCGCAGCAGAAACCAGGCGATGATCGCGACAACAACCGCAGCGGTCAGCTGCAGCAGCCGGGCGTCGTGAATGTCGGGACGTTGCACTGGAGGAAGGTTTTGCCGGATTGGAAATTCATTCTAGCACCGGCACCGCCGCGGCCTGTCCGCGGAATCCATATCGTAGGCGCAATCGCGCGGCCTCAGCCGTTCAGCGTCAGCGTCACCCGTTTCACCAGCGGATCATCCGCGCTTTCGGAGACCGTGAACCCGAGGTCCTGGCACAGTGTCAGCATGCCGCGGTTGTTGCCGAGCACATGGCCGATCATGGTCCGCAGACCTCGGGCACGCGCCACATCGATCAACCGCGTCATCATCTGCCGGCCCAGCCCCCGGCGCTGCCAGTCGTCGGCAACGACGATCGCATATTCACAGCTGGCGCCGTCCGGATTGGAGACATAGCGGCACACGCCAATCTCGACCTCCCTGCCGTCGCGCGCGATCGTCGCGACAAAGGCCATTTCGCTGTCGTAATCGATCTGGGTGAAGCGCGCGAGCATCCGCGGCGTCAGTTCGCGCAGCGTGTCCATGAAACGGAAGCGCCTGCTTTCAGGCGACAGTCCGCGCACAAACGCCTGCTCCATGTCCGCATCCTCGGGACGGATCGGCCGCAGCGTCACCGCATCATCCCCCGCCTGCCACACGGTCACCAGCTCCGCCGGATAGGGATGGATGGCCATGTGGCCGTAGCGCCCGCGCACCGGCACATGGTCCGCGATGACCACCCGGGCATCGACAACCACGGCATCGTTCTCGTCGACGATCAGCGGGTTGATGTCGAGCTCGACGATCCACGGCAGCTCGCAGACCATTTCCGACACCCGCAGCAGCACCGATTCCAGCGCCTCCATGTTGGCCGGCGGCATCCTGCGGAACGGTCCCAGCAGTTTTGCGACGCGGGTGCCGCGGATCAGCTCCGCGACCAGGAAGCTGTTCAGCGGCGGCAGGGCCACCGCCCGGTCCCGGTGCACCTCGATCGTGATGCCGCCGCTGCCGAAGGCGATCGCCGGGCCGAATACCGGGTCGCGGATGACGCCGACCATCAGTTCACGGCCGTTCGGACGCCTGATCATGGGCTCGATGACCACGCCGCTGATGCGTGCCTGCGGTTTCACGCGCGCCGCCTGCCCGACCACCTGGGCGAAACCCGCGCGCACCGCCGCGGCATCGCGCAGGTTCAGCAGCACGCCGCCGACGTCGGTCTTGTGGGTGATGTCCGGGGAATCGATTTTGAGCACGACGGGATAACCTAGACGGTCGGCAATGGTTACGGCCGCATCGGCATCCGCCGCAGCGACGGTTTCCGCCACCGGAATGCCGAATGCCGCCAGCAGGTTTTTCGATTCGATTTCGGTCAGCACCGTGCGTTTTTCCGCCAGCGCATCCGCGATGATGCGCCGCGCCGCCGCTGCGTCCGGCGGCGAACGCATCGCCAGCGGACCCGGCGTCTGCAGCAGCGCCTGCTGGTTGCGGTAGAAGGAGGACAGGTGACCGAACATCTCGACCGCGGGATCCGGCGTGCGGAACACCGGGATGCCGGCGCCCGCAAAATGTTTGCGCGCGCCCGCCACGCCGGCCTCGCCCATCCAGCAGGCGAGCACCGGCTTCGAGCGCCCGCGCGCCGCCGCTATCACCGCGTCCGCGGCCTTCGCCGGCTCGGTCATCGCCTGCGGCGTCAGGATCACCAGCGCGCCGTCCACCTGGTCGTCGTCAAGGCAGGCCGTGACGGCGGCGCGGTAACGCGCGGCGTCGGCATCACCGATCAGGTCCACCGGATTGCCATGAGACCAGTTGGCGGGCAGCACGCCCTGCAGGGCATCGATGGTCCGCGGCGACAGCTCGGCCAGCGGGATGCCGAGGTCGGCCGCGCGGTCCGCCGCCATGACGCCGGGCCCGCCGCCGTTGGTGATGATCGCCAGCCGCTCGCCACGCGGCCGCACCTGGGCGGTCAGCGCCTGCGCCGCCGCAACGAGCTGGCCGATGGTGGTCACCCGCACCGCGCCGGCGCGGCGCGCCACGGCATCAAACACGTCGTGCGGGCCGGCGCGGGCGGCGGGTTTCGGCCCCCCGGCGCGCGGGCCGCCCGGG
>JAEYXO010000077.1 GCA_023431245.1 Pseudomonadota bacterium
CTCGGGCAGATCGCGCGCGAAGGCATGGACCAGCGCGGCAACGCGGTGGCCCAGGCCGAGGTGATCATCGAGAACCAGGTTTCGGATTTCATGCACTGGCTGGACAACCGCGAGCTGGTGCCGACCATCCGCGCCTTGCGCGACACCGCGGAGCGCGCGCGCCGGCACGAACTTGAACGCGCGCAGCGGCGCATTGCGCGCGGCGCGGATCCGCATCAGGTGATGGACGAGCTGTCGCGGGCGCTGACCAACAAGTTCATGCATCCGCCGTCCCATGCGCTGAACCACGCGGCGCAGGACGAGCGTGACGAGCTGGCCGCGCTGATCGCGCGGCTCTACCAGATCCAGCGTCCGGAGTAGGGGCTGCGGCTCGCGCCCCGCCGGCGCGGCCTGCACCATTTCCCGCCATGAAACCCAGCATCGCCGCCAAACTCGATCAACTGTCCAATCGCCTGGAGGAGATCAATCGCCTGCTGGGCAGCGAGTCCGCGACGGCCAGCATGGACAATTACCGCAAGCTCACGCGGGAACATGCCGAGCTGGGTCCGGTGGTCGAGCTCTATCGCGCCTACCAGAGCAGCCATGCCGACCTCAAAACCGCGCAGGAGATGGTCAACGATCCGGCGATGCGCGAATTCGCCGAAGTTGAAGTCGCGGAAACCCGCGCGCGGCTGGAAGGTTTTGAGGCGGAACTGCAGAAGCTGCTGCTGCCGAAGGATCCCAACGACGAGCGCAATATCTTCCTCGAGGTGCGCGCCGGCACCGGCGGCGACGAGTCGGCGCTGTTCGCGGCGGAACTGTTCCGCATGTACGCGCGTTATGCCGAGCGCAAGCGCTGGCAGGTCGAAATCATTTCGGAAAGTCCGTCGGACCTCGGCGGTTACCGCGAGATCATTGCCCGCATCATCGGCCACGGCGCCTATTCAAAGCTGAAATTCGAATCCGGCGGCCACCGTGTGCAGCGCGTGCCGGTGACCGAAACCCAGGGCCGCATCCACACCTCCGCCTGCACGGTGGCGGTGATGCCGGAGGCCGACGAAGTCGGCGAGGTCGTGCTCAATCCGGCGGAGCTGCGCATCGACACCTTCCGCGCCTCCGGCGCCGGCGGGCAGCACGTCAACAAGACCGATTCGGCGATCCGCATCACCCACTTGCCGACGGGGCTGGTGGTCGAATGCCAGGACGACCGCTCGCAGCACAAGAACAAGGCGCGTGCGCTGGCGGTGCTGGCGGCGCGGCTGAAGGACAAACAGACCCGCGAGCAGCAGTCGAAGGAAGCGGCGACGCGCAAGTCGCTGATCGGCAGCGGCGACCGCTCCGAACGCATCCGCACCTACAACTTCCCGCAGGGCCGCGTCACCGACCACCGCATCAACCTGACGCTGTACAAGATTGCGCAGATCGTCGACGGCGATCTTGATGATCTCGTCGATGCGCTCGCTTCGGAACACCAGGCGGAGCTGCTGGCGCAGCTGGCCGAAGAGCAGGGTTAATCATAAATAATTGATTTTATTGATATTTTTATAAGACATTGATGTCTGCTGCGCCCACCATCCGTGCGGCCCTTGCCGCCGCCCAGCAAGCCACGGACCGCATCGAAGCACGCGTGCTGCTGCGCGAGGTGCTGCAGCAATCAGATGCATATCTGCTGGCGCATGGTGATGACACGCTGACGGCGGAGCAGGCGCAGCGTTACGTCGAGCTGGTCGTGCGCCGCGTGGCCGGTGAACCGATTGCCCACATCACCGGTCGCCGCGAGTTTTTTGGCCGCGAGTTCGCCGTAAGTCCGGCGGTATTGATCCCGCGGCCCGAAACCGAACTGCTGGTGGAGCTGGCGCTGCAGCGCCTGCCCGCCGGCGCGCCGGCGCATGTGCTTGATCTCGGCACCGGCAGCGGCTGCATCGGCATCACGATTGCCGCCGAACGGCCGCAGGCGCAGGTGACACTGGTCGATGCGTCGAATGCCGCATTGGAAATCGCCCGTGCCAATGCCGCGCAATGGGCGCCGGGCAACACCGCCTCGCTGCACAGTGACTGGTATTCGGCCGTGGCCTCGGAACGCTACGACCTGATCGTCGCCAACCCGCCCTATGTCGCGGACGGTGATATCCACCTGCAGCAGGGGGACCTGCGTTTCGAACCGCGCACCGCACTGGCGGCCGGTGCCGACGGCCTGAGTGATCTGCGCCGCATCATTGCTGAGGCACCGCAGCATCTGCAGGCCGGCGGCTGGCTGCTGCTGGAACATGGATACGATCAGGCGGCGGCCTGTGCGCAGTTGCTGGCAGCGTCAGGGTTCAGCGATGTTTTCAATGCAGAGGATCTGGCCGGCGTGCCGCGGGTCAGTGGCGGACGGTTGCCGGACTGACATGGACGAAGATCCCGACGCTGCCGGAAAGCGACGCAAGAAAGCCGACTGGCTGCGCGCCGTTTACGAGCGCAATCTCGCGCAGTGTCGCGCTGCAGACGCCTCGGACGCGCTGGCGCTGGCGCGCGAGGCGCATGCGGCGATGGATGCCCAGCTGCAGCGGGACAGCGCGTCTGTCCCGCCGGGAAAAAGCATCCGCTGCGGCAGGGGCTGCAGCCATTGCTGCCACGGGCCGGTAGAAATCTGGCCGCAGGAGGCGGTCCTGCTGGCGCAGTTTGTCCGCGATGCCGGGCTCAGTCCGGATCTTGCACGGCTGGAGCGCCAGAGTGCCCACACCGTCGAGACCTGGCGCGAGCAGGCTGCCGCCGACCAGGCCTGCGTGTTCCTCGACCGGGACGGCGCCTGCAGCGTGTATGCCGCACGGCCCAACACCTGCCGCAAGCTGCTGGTCATGAGTGACCCCGCCTGTTGTGATGTGCGGCAGGGCCGCACGGACGAGATTGACCGCTGGTTCAGCTGGGAGGCGGAAATGATGGAAGTGGCTGCGCTCGAAGTGTTCGGCATGGCGCTGCTTCCCCGCCTCATGCTGCCGGCCTTGCGCCGGAAATGAGCGCCCGCGGCGTTGACCCTGTGTGCCGGCATCGGTAAACTTATTTCCGATGGTTTTTGTCAGGTAATTTGTGAAGTCGCCAATTTTTGGAGCAGCTCATGTCCGTTCAAGATGAAATCAGGAAACAGGTGACCGGCAACAAGGTCGTGTTGTACATGAAGGGCTCACCCGATTTCCCGCAATGCGGCTTTTCGGCGAATGCGGTCAACATCCTGCGCGCCTGCGGCGTCAACGAGATGTTCACCGTCAACGTGCTCGAGAATCCGGAAATCCGCCAGGGCATCAAGCAGTACGCCAACTGGCCGACGATTCCGCAGCTCTACATCGACGGCGAGTTTGTCGGCGGTTCGGACATCGTGACCGAGCTCTACCAGAGCGGCGAACTGCAGAAAATGCTGCAGTCCTGAGCAGGAATCCACGGGACGGAAAAAAGCCGGCGCAAGCCGGCTTTTTCATGTCTGCAGGTAGCCGAGGACCACCTGCGTCAGCAGGATCAGCGCCATGGTCAGCAGCATGCGGCGCATCCAGATCCGGTAGGTCGGGCCGTCGATGCGGCTGCGCACCTTCGAGCCCTGCCAGCTGGCAATGGTCGCCACGACGGCCAGCGGCAGCGTCAGCAGCCACTGCTCCAGCGTTGCGATGCCGCTGGGCGCGAGGGTCGCGAACTGCGTGGCCTTGCCGACAAAAAACGAGATGTTCATCGCCGGCACCAGCAGCAGCGGCTGCAGGCCGATGCCGAGGTAATAGATGATCAGCGGCGGCGCCGCGATGTTGGCCGTCGACTCGCTCAAGCCGCCGAGGAAGCCGAACAGCAGGCCGAAGGATTTCTCGTTGCGCTGCATCAGTGGCCACTGCGACAGCCCGAGACGCTCGAGATTGAGGTAGAACAGGATCACGCCGGCGAGCAGCAGCGCGTAGGGAAATCCCGGAAACAGCACGAACAGTTTCGCCCCGGCGGCGGCGCCGAGCAGCGCGACGATGGAGATCCACCAGAAGCGCTGCAGGATGCCGGCGAATCCGGGGCTGCGCAGGATGCTGACGATCACCGTGGCGATGCAGGGAATCAGCACCATCACCACGGCGATCTGCATGTTCGTCGCGGCGGCAATCAGCGGCGTGGCGATCATCGGGAAGCCGAGGCCCAGCGCGCCCTGGATCCAGCCGGAGACCGCGATGACGAGCGCGACGTACGCGATCAGCCAGGGCGACAGTGATTCGAGGCCGGCCACGGAATCGGGAGTCAGGCGGCGCTGCGCGCGCGGTTCAGGGCGAGGGCGACGACTTCGGCGACATGCAGGGCATCGCGGTCGGAGAGCTGCGCGATCTGTTCGCGGCAGCTGTAGCCGCTGGCGACGATCATCGTGTTCTCGGAAGCGGCACGCACCGCGGGCAGCAGCGCCGATTCCGCGGCCTTGACCGAGACCTCGTAGTGCCGGGCGTTGAAGCCGAAGGCTCCCGCCATGCCGCAGCAGCCGGTCTCGACCGTGCGTGCGCGGATGCCTAGGCGCTTGAGCAGGGCCATTTCGGCGGCCATGCCGAACACCGATTTCTGGTGGCAGTGGCCATGCACCAGCGCTTCGCCCCCCAGTTGCGGTGCCTCCCAGTCCGGAATCGCCATCAGGAAATCGCTGAACAGCCGGACCTGGGCGCTCAGGCGCCGTGCCAGCGGATCATCCGGGAAAAAATTGAGCAGCTCGTCGCGGAAGACCGACAGGCAGGCCGGTTCGAGGCCCACCACCGGCACACCGGCGCGGATGTCGTCGCCGAGCACATCGAGGATTTCACGCAGCTGTCTGCGCGCGGCGTCAAGCATGCCGAAGTCGTACAGCGGCCGGCCGCAGCACAGCTGCCGCCGGGGCAGCGTCACCTCGAAACCGAGCGCCTCCAGAACTTCCACGGCCGCGGCGGCCGATCCTGGCTGGAAATGGTTGTTGAAGGTGTCGGCCCAGAGGATGACGCGCCCGCGCGGCGCATGGCCTGCTGCCGCGGCCCTGCGGCCGAAGAACCAGCGGCGGAAGCTGCGCCGGGCGAATTTCGGAATGCTGCGCTGGCGGGCGATGCCCGCCGTGAGCTTGAGCAGGGCCGACAATCCCGGCGTGCGGGTCAGCAGGTTGACGAGGCGCGGCGCAATCGCGGCGATGCGCGCCCAGCGGCTGACCAGACCCATGGTGTAGGCCTGCACCGGGCGCAGCCGGCCGAGATAGTGATGGTGCAGGAATTCGGCCTTGTAGGCGGCCATGTCGGTATGCGTCGGGCAGTCGCTGCGGCAACCCTTGCAGGCGAGGCAGAGATCCAGTGCCTCGCGGACTTCCTCGCTCTGCCAGCCGTCGCGGATGACCTCGCCGCGCAGCATCTCGGCGAGCAGTCTCGCGCGGCCGCGGGTCGAATAACGTTCCTCGCGTGTCGCGCGGTAACTCGGGCACATCACGCCGCCGGCATGCGCCCGGCATTTGCCCATGCCCACGCAGCGCTCGATCGCGCGGTTGAAGCCTTCGCCCTCGAGGCTCTTGAAGGCGAACTGCGTCGCCGGGCGCCAGGGCCGGTAGTCGGGGCCGTATTTCAGGTTTTCGTCGGCGCGGTACGGGTCGATGACCTTGCCCGGGTTCATCCGGTTGTCCGGGTCCCAGATCGCCTTGAATTCGCGGAAGGCCTGCATCAGTTCCTCGCCGTACATCACCGGCAGGAATTCGGCCTTGGCCTGGCCGTCGCCGTGCTCGCCGGACAGCGAGCCGCCGTACTTGACGACCAGTTCGGCGGCCTGGCGCAGGAAACTGCGCCAGACCTGGATGCCCTCGGCGGAACGCGTGTCGAAGGTGATGCGGGCGTGGATGCAGCCGTCGCCGAAGTGTCCGTAGAGCGAGGTCTGGTAGCCATGGCGGTCGACCAGCGCCTGGAATTCGCGCAGGTAATCGCCGAGGCGCAGTGGATCGACCGCGGCATCTTCCCAGCCAACGACCGGATCGGGTTCGCCGGGATGGATGGTCAGCGCGGTGGCCGAGGCTGCGGTTTCGCGGATGGTCCACACGCGTTCGCACATCCCCGGGTCGGTGATCAGCCAGGACGAGGGCTGCAGGGTGCCGGCGGGCTTGCCGGCGTAATGGTCGATCAGGGCCTGGGCCTGCGCGCTGGCGGCATCGACGGTTTCGGCGCCGAACTCGATCATGATCCAGGCATTGCCCGGCGGCAGCAGCGCGATGTCGGCGCCGCGCAGTCCGCGCTCGCGCAGGCCGCCGATGATGCGTTCATCGAGGCCTTCTGTGGCAATCGGCCGGAAGGGGAGGATTTCAGGAACGGCGTCGCCCGCCTGGTAGATGTCGGGGAAGCCCAGCACCAGGATCACCCGCGACTGCGGGCTGGGCACCAGCCGGGTCCTGGCTTCCAGCGTGATGACGCAGGTGCCTTCGCTGCCGACCAGCGCACGCGCGACGTTGAAGCCGTTTTCCGGCAGCAGCTGGTCGAGGTTGTAGCCGGAGACGCGGCGCTTGATTTTCGGGAAACGCGCGCGGATCAGGTCGGCGTACTTGTCGCGCAGGTCGCGCAGCCGGCGGTAGATCTCGCCGCGCCGGCCGCCGCCGCGGATGATGCGCACCAGTTCGTCTTCGGAGGTCGGACCGACGGTCAGGCGCAGGCCGTCATAGGTCAGGATGTCCAGCGTCTCGATGTTGTCGACGGTCTTGCCCGCCATCACCGAATGCGCGCCGCAGGAATTGTTGCCGATCATGCCGCCCAGCGTGCAGCGGCTGTGGGTCGCCGGGTCCGGGCCGAAGGTCAGCGCATGTTCCTCCGCGGCATCGCGCAGCGTGTCGCAGACCGCGCCGGGCTCGACGCGCGCGGTTTTTGCCGATGGATCGACTTCGAGCACGCGGTTCAGGTACTTCGAGGTGTCGATGACCACGGCGACGTTGACGCACTGGCCGTTCTGCGAGGTGCCGCCGCCGCGGGGCAGGATCGGCACACCGAACTCGCGGCAGATATCGATCGTTTCGACGATGTCCCCGATGCTGCGCGGCAGTACCACGCCGATGGGAATCTGGCGGTAATTCGAGGCGTCAGCGGAATAGGTCGCCCGCGCGGCGGTGTCGAAACGGACTTCGCCGGAGATGCGGCGCTCCAGTTGTTTGGCCAGGGCGGAGAAGTCGCCGGCCGCCAGTTGCCGGGGGTCGGTGGGGGCGTTCAATTCGGTGGGACGGCGGGTATGGACGGGGCGCGGGCTCGCGGCATCGGCGGGATTGTAGCCTGCCCCGGTGCCACTGTCCGAAAGCCGAGCAAAAACAACAGCTTGGCCCGGCCTCTCCGCGCCTGTCGCGCAGCAAAAAATCAATAAAAACAGCAGGTTGCGAGCATTTGTGCAAGCGCTTGCACCAGGTGGGCCGGCAGCGTATCATGCCGAGTCTGCGGCCGGGAGTTTCCGCCGGCAGGATCAGGAATCCCAACTGCATTGATGCGGCCGGCGCCGGTGTGGCGTCGTGCGCTTTTACTCCGGAGGAAGTATCCATGAATACCATGGCAGACACCAAAAACATCGCCAAGGCATCCGCTGCGGGCGGCAAGCTGCGGATGACCCCGTCCGAAGCCTTCGTCGAAACACTGGTCGCTCAGGGGGTGAAGGACACCTTCGGCATCGTCGGTTCGGCCTACATGGATGCCCATGACCTGTTTCCGCTGGCCGGCATCCGTTTCCTGTCGGTGGCGCATGAGCAGAATGCCGCGCACATGGCTGACGGTTACTCGCGGGTCACCGGCAAACACGGCGTCTGCATTGCGCAGAACGGCCCCGGCATCACCAATTTCGTCACCGGCATCGCGGCGGCGTACTGGGCGCACTCGCCGGTGGTCTGCGTGACGCCGGAATCGGGCAGCCTGAGCATGGGTCTGGGCGGATTCCAGGAAACCGAGCAGATGCCGATTTTCTCGAAAATCACCAAGTGGCAGGTGCACGTCAATTCGCCGCTGCGCATCGCCGAGCTGACCGGGCGCGCCTTCGACATCGCGATGGCGGAGCGCGGCCCGGTGCAGGTCAACATTCCGCGCGATTATTTCTACGGCGAGGGCGAGTACGAGATTCCGCAGCCGCACAAACTGGAGCGTTCCGCCGGCGGACCGGAATCGCTGGACGCCGCGGCGAAGATGCTGGCGAAGGCCAAGTTCCCCGTCATCCTCTCCGGCGGCGGCGTGATCATGGCGAACGGCATCAAGGAATGCGCGGCGCTGGCCGAGTACCTGACCGCGCCGGTGGTCAATTCCTATCTGCACAATGATTCCTTCCCGGCGAGCCATCCGCTGTCCTGCGGCCCGCTCGGCTACCAGGGCTCGAAGGCGGCGATGAAGCTGATCGCGCGCGCCGACGTCGTGCTGGCGCTGGGTTCGCGCCTCGGGCCCTTCGGCACGCTGCCGCAGCACGGCCTCGACTACTGGCCGAAGAACGCAAAAATCATCCAGGTCGATGCCGACTCGCGCATGCTGGGGCTGGTCAAGAAGACCACGGTCGGCATCTGCGGCGATGCGAAACTCGCCGCCGTGGCGCTGCTCGAGCGGGTGAAGGCGATCGCGAAAATGACGCCCAACAAGGCGCGGCTGGCCGAGATTCAGAAGGAGAAAAAGGCCTGGGCCGAGGAACTGGACAAATGGCCTTCGCCGAACACCAAGACCCGCATCGGCCCGCGCCAGGCGCTGGCGGCCCTCGCGCGCGCGATGCCGAAAAACGCGATGGTGGCCACCGACATCGGCAACGTCTGCTCGGTGTCCAACAGCTACCTGCACTTCGAGCAGGCGCCGTCCTTCCTTGCCGCGATGAGCTTCGGCAACTGCGGTTATGCCTTCCCGGCGGCGATGGGCGCCAAGGTCGGCCGCCCCGACCGGCCGGCGATCGCCTATGTCGGCGACGGCGCCTGGGGCATGAGCCTCAATGAGGTGATGACCTGCGTGCGAGAAAAGATCCCGGTTGTTGCCGTGGTGTTCAACAACGGCCAGTGGGGCGCGGAAAAGAAAAACCAGGTCGACTATTTCGACAACCGTTTCCTCGGCACCAACCTGCAGAATCCCAACTTTGCCGATGTCGCGGAGTCGATGGGAGCCCAGGGGCTGACGGTGGAGCACGCGGACGAGGTGGGCGATGCGCTGCGTGCGGCGGTGCGTTCCAACAAACCCACGGTCATCAACATGATGCTGACGCAGGAACTCGGCGATCCCTTCCGCCGCGACGCCTTCCGCCAGCCGCAGCGGCTGCTTGCGAAATACCGCAAGCACAGTGCGAAGCAGTACCGTTGAGCGCGTTGTTCATGCGCCAGGAAAGCCGGCTCGCGCCGGCTTTTTTTCTCCGGTGAAGGCGCGCGCCAGCAAGGCGGCCCGTCTCGCCGATGTCGCGCGGCTGGCCAAGGTGTCGACGGCGACCGTGTCGCGTGCGCTGACGCTGCCGCACAAGGTCAAGGCACGCACGCTGGAGCGCGTGCAGCAGGCGGCGCGTTCGCTCGGTTATGTCGCGCACGGCGCGGCGAGGGCGCTGGCTTCGCGGCGCACCCATACCATCGGCGCCGTGGTGCCGACGCTCGACAACGCGATTTTCGCCAACACCATCCATGCGTTGCAGCGCACGCTGGACGCCGCCGGTTACGTGCTGCTGCTGGCCAGCCACGACTTCGACGCCGGCATCGAGGCGCGCGTGACGCGCACGCTGATCGAGCGCGGCGTCGACGGGCTGGTGCTGCTGGGCACCCCCCACCACCCCGACATCTACCGCATGATCGAGGCCCACGGCGTGCCTTATGTGCTGACCTGGGCCTTCGACGAGAGCGGCAATCATCCCTGCGTCGGTTTTGACAACCGCGCCGCCGCGGTTCGCATCACCAATTACCTGCTCGATCTCGGCCATCGCCGCTTCGCGATGGTCTCCGGCATCACCACGCACAACGAGCGCGCCCAGGAGCGCCTCGCCGGCGTGCGCCAGGCGCTGGCCGCGCGCGGCATCATGCTTTCCGCCGAGCAGGTTGTCGAAAAGCCGTACACCCATGCCGGCGGCCGCGACGGCCTGCGCGAGGTGATGGCCGCGCGGGAGAAACCCACCGCGGTGATCTGCGGCAATGACGTGCTGGCGATCGGCGCGATCGCCGAATGCCAGGTGCAGGGCCTCGCGGTGCCGGGGGATGTATCGATCACCGGCTTCGACGACATGGAAATCGCCGCGATGATGAAGCCGGCGCTGACCACGGTGCGCTTCCCGACCGCGGATCTCGGCGCCTATGCCGCGAACCACCTGCTGATGCGGCTGACCGGGAAGGCCGTGGACCTGCGCTGCAAGCTGCCGACGGAACTGGTGGTGCGTGAAAGCGCGGCCGTGCCGCGCATCAGCTGACGCCGCGGCTGCGGCGCTCGGATCAGAGCAGTGTTTTGCGCGCCTTGGCGATGGCGGCCTTGACCCGTGCCGGCGCGGTGCCGCCGATGTGGCTGCGGCTTTTCATGGAGCCTTCCAGCGTCAGGGCGTCGAAGGCATCGGCGGTGATCAGCGGCGAGAACTGCCGCAGGTCTTCCAGCGACAGTTCGGACAGGTCGCAGCGGCGGGTTTCGGCAAAACGCACGGCCTGCGCCACGGCTTCGTGCGCTTCGCGGAAGGGCAGCCCTTTCTTCACCAGGTAGTCGGCGAGATCGGTCGCCGTCGCATACCCCTCGCGCGCGGCGGCGCGCATGCGTTCGGCGTTGACGGTGATGCCGCCGACCATGCCGGCAAACACCGCGAGGCTCATCATCAGCGTGTCGACGGTGTCGAGCAGCGGCTCCTTGTCTTCCTGGTTGTCCTTGTTGTAGGCGAGCGGCTGGCCCTTCATCAGCGTCAGCAGCGCGACCAGGTGGCCGTTGACGCGGCCGGTCTTGCCGCGCACCAGCTCGGCCACGTCCGGATTCTTCTTCTGCGGCATGATCGACGATCCGGTGCAGTAGCGGTCGGCGATGTCGATGAAGCCGAAGCGCGGGCTCATCCACAGGATCAGTTCCTCGCTGAAGCGCGACAGGTGGGTCATGGTCAGCGCGCCGGCGGCGACGAATTCGATCGCGAAATCGCGGTCGGACACCGCGTCCAGCGAGTTTTCGCAGACGCCGTCGAAGCCGAGGTCCTTGGCGACCATCTGGCGGTCGATCGGGAAGGACGTGCCGGCC
>JAEYXO010000391.1 GCA_023431245.1 Pseudomonadota bacterium
GCACATCGACGAACTGCGCGCGCTCGAGGTGGGATCCATCACCCCGTCGCGTTATCTGCTGATCACCGCGACCGGCGACGAGGTGCTGGATTACCGCGCCGGCGTCGAACGCTACGCCGGCTGCGAACAGATCGTCGTTCCGGGCAGTGATCACGGTTTCCGCGAATTCGCCGCTTACCTCGACACCGTCGTCGCGTTCTGGCAGCGCGGGCGCGTATAATTCGCGGCCCTGCCTGCATTGCGCGGCCATGCCCGCGCCTTCCCCCGTTTCACCCATCCCGATGAATGTTTTTTACGAAGAAAGCGGCGAATTCAAGGTCGGTTCCGTGCTGGCCGACAACGACACGTCGCTGCAGGTCGAGGCGCCGCACGGCAAACGCTCGAAGGTGAAAGCGTCCTCCGTGCTGCTGCGTTTCACGTCGCCGGCGCACACTGCGTTCATGGCGGCCGCGCAGCAGGAGGCCGACGCCATCGACATTGATTTCCTGTGGCAGTGCTGCGGAACGGATGAGTTCGGCTACGAGGGCCTGGCTGCGGAATATTTCGGGCACGCGCCGTCGGCCGTGGAATCGGCTGCGGTGCTGATGCGCCTGCACGGTGCACCGATGTATTTCTACAAGAAGGGCCGCGGCCGGTACAGGGCGGCGCCGGAGGACGCGCTGAAGGCGGCGCTGGCCAGCGTCGAGCGCAAGAAGCTGCAGGCCGAAGCGAAGGCGGCTTATGCCGCCGAACTGGCGGAGAGCCGGCTGCCCGAAGCCTTCCGGCCGCTGCTGGATCAACTGCTCTACAAGCCGGACAAGAACGGCATTGAATGGAAGGCGCTGGACGAGGCCGCCGCCGCGGCGAAACTGACGCCGGTGCGCCTGCTCGAGCGCTGCGGCGCCTTGCCCGACATCCATGCGTACCACCTGAACCGCTTCCTGCACGAACATTTTCCGAAAGGCGCCGGATTCCCGGAGTTGCCGCCGGTGCCTGTGCCGGAGGGATTGCCGCTGGCCGAAGCCGAGGCCTACAGCATCGACGACGCGGCGACGACTGAAATCGATGACGCGTTTTCGCTGCAGGAACTGCCCGGCGGCGCGCGCAGGCTCGGCATCCACATCGCCGCGCCGGCGCTGGGCATCGTCCCGGATTCGCCGCTGGAAGCAGTGGCGCGCGAACGGCTGTCGACGGTGTATTTCCCCGGCGGCAAGATCACGATGCTGCCCGATGCGGCGGTCGAGGCCTACACGCTGGCGGCCGGGCGTGATTGCCCGGCGCTGTCGATCTATTTCGATGTCGCGGCGGATTTCTCGATCCTCGCGCATGAGACCCGCGTCGAACGCGTGCGCATCGCCGCCAACCTGCGTCACGACGCGCTGGAGCCGGTGTTCAATGCGGCGACGCTGGCGGCCGGTGGCACGATCGACCATCCGCAGGGCGCGGCGCTGGCCTGGCTGTGGCAGTTCTCGGGCAGCCGGCTGCACACGCGCAAGGGTGATGCGCCGCCGCAGGAAGACCGTCCCGAATACACCTTCCGGGTCGATGATGACGGGCGGGTGAGCATCGGCCGCCGCGCCCGCGGCACGCCGATCGACCAGTCGGTGGCCGAGCTGATGATCCTCGCCAACAGCACCTGGGCCGGCGAACTGCATGATGCCGGGCAGCCGGCGTTGTTCCGCGTGCAGAGCGGCGGCAAGGTGCGCACCAGCACGGCAGCCGGGCCGCACGACGGCCTCGGCGTCGCGCAGTACCTGTGGGCGACTTCGCCGCTGCGGCGTTACGCCGACCTCGTCAACCAGCGCCAGCTGATCGCGCGCGTGCGCGGCGAGCCGCCGGTCTACGGCGGCAAGGACACCACGCTGCTGGCGGCGATGCGCGACTTCGAGGCGGCCTACGAAATCTACGGCGAGTACCAGCGCACGATGGAGCGCTACTGGAGCCTGCGCTGGTTGCAGCAGGAGCAGCTGGCCACGGTCACCGGCGTCGTGCTGCGCGAAAACCTGGTGCGGCTGGATGCCGTGCCGATCGTCCAGCGCATCCCGTCCTTGCCGGACACGGCGGGCGGCGTGCAGGTCGAACTGGCGGTGGGCGACATCGACCTGCTCGATCTGGGGGTGCTGCTGGAATTCAAGGCGGTCGTGGGCGGCGTTTGATGTGAGCGGGCACCAACAGCCGGGAAAATCCTAGACGCGACTTTAAGCAAAGCATTTAATTACCTGATATTTAAGTTTTTATTGCTATTTGTGAGGTCTTGACTAGAATATCCGGATGATGCGCAAACCTGCCGCCCAAGTGGTCCAGCTGCCCCGCCGCGCGAAACATCCGCGCCGCGGATCCTGGGCTGGCGCGGTGGACCGGCTCGATGCGCGCGTTGCCGAACTGGAACGGCGCATCGCCGATTTCGACCGCCGTTACGCGCAGATGACCGTGCGCGCCCGCTTCGGGGCTGCCGGCGCGGTCTCGCTGCTGTTCCACGCCTTCGTCATTTTCGGCCTGACGTTCACGGTCCCCGACCTGCGCGAACTGCAGAACTCGGCACCGCCGCTGGAAGTCGTGCTGGTCAACACCAAATCGCAGGCGAAGCCGGCCAAGGCCGATGCGCTGGCCCAGCATAACCTCGACGGTGGCGGCAACACCGACGCCAAACAGCGTGCGCAGAGCCCGCTGCCGGCGATCACCCGGGACAACCAGACCACCGAACTGCAGCTTGCGCAGAAGCGGGTGGCGGAACTGGAGCGGGAGGCCCGGGAACTGCTGGCCAAAACGAGCGCGAAGGGCGAAGTGGCCAGCACCCCGGACAAGCCGTCCCCGCCGGCGAACGAAACCGCGCCGACGGCCAACGCCACGGACCTGATGCAGCGCAGCCTGGCGATCGCCCGCCTGGAGGCGCAGATCAGCAAGGACTGGAATGCCTACCAGGAACGGCCGCGGCGCAAGTTCATCGGGGCGCGCGCCCAGGAATAC
>JAEYXO010000084.1 GCA_023431245.1 Pseudomonadota bacterium
CCTGACCTTGAGGTTTTCCATGTGCGTGCTCCTAGTGGGCCGCCGCCGTGGCACCGGCGGTGACCGTCGGCGCCGCGAGGCGCTGGATCATCACGTTGATGCAGGCGGGCTTGCCGCTCGCCAGCGCGCGCTGCAGCGCGGGCTGCAGATCAGCGGCACGCGTCACCAGTTCGCCGTGCCCGCCCAGCGCAGCCACCGCAAGGTCGTAACGCGTGCCTTCGCGCAGTTCGCAGCCGTGGGCGCGTTCCTTGCCGTAGCTGCGCAGCTGGATCTGGTGTTCGGCATTCCAGCAGGAATCATTGCCGACCACGACAATCATCGGCACGCCGTCGCGCACCGCGGTGTCGAACTCCATCAGGTGAAAGCCGAAGGCGCCGTCGCCCATCACCGCGATCACCGGGGCCTGCGGCCGCGCCATGCGCGCGGCAAAAGCGAAGGGCACGCCGCTGCCGATCGAGCCGCCGGTGCCGTTGATGACGCGCGCCGGCGCGCTGATGCAGGCCTGTGCCCACTGCCCGATTTCGCCGCCGTCGGCGACGAACACCGCCTCGGGCGAAGTATCGAGCACGGCCTGCACGGCGCGGCCCAGTTCGACCGGATGCACCGGGCCGTTGCCGCTGTTGATCGTGCGCCAGGCCTCAGGACGGAAGGCCACGGCATCGGCCACCTGTTTCGACCACGCCGCAGCGGGGTGGGGCTGCGCTGCGCCCGTCAGCGCCTGCACCGTGGCCGCAATATCGGCCTGCGCAGAAAACGCGACGCGCGCATTGCCCAGGTTGTTCACCGACCGCTGCAGCACCCCGGCTTCGGGATCGACCACCGCAAAGCGGCAATCCGCCGCCAGTGCCGGGGTCTTGCCGAAACGCAGCGTGAAGTCGGGCTGCTTGCCGAGCAGCACCACAAGATCGGCCTGCGCCAGCACGCCGGCAAATGCGCCCATTGAAGGATCGTTGACGCCGCGCGGGCTCTCCATGCACAGCACCGGCACGCCGGCTGCCCTGGCCAGCCCCGCGCCCAGCCCGGCAACCGGAACCTGCGACATCGACGGTCCGAGCAGGATCAGCGGACGGGCCGCACTCCGGACCAGAGCCAGCAGGGTCTGCACCGCGGCTTGCGGCAGCGGGTTTGCCGGCGCCGCGAAATCGGCGGCGGCAGCCAGGTATTTTTCGCCTTCGGAAACCTTCGCTTCCAGCACATCAAAGGGCAGGCTCAGGTGCACCGGACCCGGCCGCCCCGAGCGGGCGACGCGGCAGGCGCGCGCAATGTCGGCGCCCAGTGTCTCGGCGCTCTGTGCCGTCCACGACGCCTTGACCACAGGCGCGGCCATGTCGGCCTGGCGCATTTCCTGGAAGGAACCGCGTCCGAGTTCGTTGAGCGGCGCATGCCCCGACAGCAGCACCAGCGGCGACTCGGAAGCAAGCGCGGTGTACAGCGCGCCGATGCCGTTGGCGTGGCCGGGACCGCCGGTCAGCATCGCAATCCCGGGCTCCCCGGTCAGCCGCGCCCAGGCATCGGCCATGTGCACGGCGGCGCCCTCGTAGCGCACGTGGGTGATCGCCAGCTTCGCTTCGATCGCTGCGTCATAGACCGGCATGATGTGGTTGCCGGACAGGGAAAAAATCCGTTTCAGGCCGGCCTGCGCCAGTGAGCGCGCAAGGATGTCGGCGCCGCGGAGGGTGGTCATCGGTATCCTGGTCTTTCCGTTTCAATCATCGGCGTCACCCCCGGACTTCCGGAGATGCCGCAAAACCCGCGGGGGCGGCAGTGATCCGGCCGCCCCCGCGTTCCGCTGCAGACAGACCGTGTTACGCGCTTTCGTACAGCCGGGTCATCACGAATTCGCGATGGCCCAGCGCCTCGGCGGCAGTCAGGCGGCCGTTGCAGGTGCGCAGCATGACTTCGAGCAGCTCGTTGCCGGTCTGGTCGAGGTTCTTCTCCCGCTGCAGCAGGCCCGAGCAGTCGTAGTCGATGTGTTCGCTCATCGTGCGCACGGTGCGCGGGTTTGCGCACAGCTTGATCACCGGGATGATCGGGTTGCCGATGACGTTGCCCTGGCCGGTGGGGAAGAAGTGCACCACGTAGCCGGAAGCCGCGCACAGCGTGACCATCTCGGCGGCGGCCGAAGACGAATCCATGAACCACAGACCCGGCTTGGTCGGGGTCTCGGCCTTGTCCAGCACGCCGACCACCTTGCAGTTCTTGCCGATCTTCTGGATGTTGCCCAGCGCCTTTTCCTCGATCGTGGTCAGGCCGCCGGCGATGTTGCCCTTGGTCGGCTGCGATTCGGACAGGTCGCTGGTCTTGTGGCGCTCGACCACTTCCTGGTAGCGGTTGAACATCTTCATGAAGTCCTCGCGCACCTGCGGCGTCGCGCAGCGGTCGGCCACGATGTTCTCGCCGCCGGTCAACTCGGTGGTCTCGCCGAAGCACATCGTCACGCCCAGCGGATCGAGCTTGTCGAAGGCGCTGCCGACGGTCGGGTTGGCGCCGCAGCCGGAAGTCGTGTCGGACTCGCCGCACTTGGTCGACACCCAGAGGTCGCTGATCGGGCACTCGACACGCTGCAGTTCGGAGGCCCACTGCACGTATTCCTTGGCGACCTTGGAGGCGCGCAGGATGGTGTCGTGGTCGCCGTGCAGCTCGATGCCGAAGCCGGTCACCGGCTTGCCGGTCTTGGCTATGCCGTCAACGACCTTCTTCGCCCAGCCCTCCTCGATGCAGATCACCACCACGGCGGCGACGTTCGGGTTGGAGCCCGCGCCGATCAGCGTGCGGAAGTGCAGGTCGAGGTCGGCACCGAACTGGAGCCGCCCGTAGGGGTGCGGAATCGCCAGCGTGCCCTTGATGTTGTTGGCCACGGCCTCGGCGGCGGCGTTTGACAGGTCGTCCACCGGCAGGATCAGGACGTGGTTGCGGACGCCGACGCGGCCGTTCTCGCGGCGGTAGCCCATGAAAGTGGTTTTGCTGTTGATCATTTCAGTGTCTCCGTGTGGGGTCGGGCGCGGCGGCTTACCAGCGCTTGGTCTTGATGTTGTGGACGTGCGCGTGCTCGCCGACCTTGATGTCGGCCACGGCCTTGCCGATGTCGAAACCGTACTTGATGATGGTGTCGCCCTTCTTGATTTCGCGGATCGCGGCCTTGTGCCCGATGGGAATGTCGTTGATCGCCTTCACCTTGATCGTGGAATCGTCTTCCATGACCCAGCCGATCATTTCCTGACCGGCCTTGATGCCTTCGATGACGGCCACGCCGACCGTGTCCTTCTTGTCGTGTACCAGCAAGTGAATCATTGCGCCTCCTGAATGAACGCTGTGGTGATGTGCAACCGGATGTAAAAACGGATGTGCAGGGCCGCAAATCCTAACCCCGGCCTTTCCGGCAGGTCAACTATATGACTTATATGAATCGCCGGGCGGCGTGCTAGACTGCGCCGCCGATGGCCGCTCCGACCCCCACCCCCGACACGCTGACGCCGAACCCGCTCTACCGCGAGGTGCAATGGCGCATCACCCGCGCGCTTGCCGCGGGGGAATGGAAGCCGGGCGAGGCGATTCCCAGCGAAACCCGGCTGGCGCGGCAGTTCGGCGTGTCGATCGGCACCATCCGCCGCGCCATCGACGAGCTGGTCGCCGGCCGCATCCTCGTGCGCCAGCAGGGCCGCGGCACCTTCGTCGCCACTCACACAGAAGACCGCACGCTGTTCTACTTCTTCCACGTCGTCGGCAAGGACGGCAGCCGCGAGTTTCCGGAATCCGAACTGCTCGGCTTCCGCAAGGAACGCGCGAACGAGGGCGACGAGCGCGACTTCGGCCTCGCCCGCGGCACCCGCGTCGCGCGGGTGCGCAACCTGCTGAAACTGGGCGGCCAGCCGGTGGTGCTCGACGACATCACGGTGCCGGTCGAGCGCTTCGCGAGGCTCGACGAATCGACTTTCCGCAACCGCGAAGGCACGATCTACGGCCTCTACCAGGCGCGCTACGGCGTCAACGTCGTGCGCATCGGCGAGAGGCTGTCGGCGGCGCATCCTCCGGCGGACATCGCCGCCATCCTCGGCATGCGCTCCAGCCAGCCGGCGCTGCATATCCGCCGCGTCGCCTACAGCTACAACGATTCCCCGGTCGAATACCGCCACAGCTGGATCAACACGGCGGACCACGAATACCTCAGCGACCTGTGGAAAACCGCAGCGCGCTGACGGGCGCCTAGAAACCGAGCTCCCGCCGCGCGACGGCGATCTGCGCGGGATCGGCCGCATTCTTCAGCAGCCACTGGAACTGCGCCCGCGCATCCTCGTGCAGGCCGGCGCGCGCAAGGCTGAGTCCGGCCTGCAGGCGTGCCTCGGCCGCCGCGGCGCCGTCTGCCGGCGCCTGCAGGGCCGCGCGGAGGTAAAAATCGGCGGCGAGCTGCGGCTGGTTGCGCCCGGCATGGGCACGGGCGATGCCCGACAGCACGCTGTGCGATTGCGCGGGACCGGCATGCGGCAGCACGCGCCCGAACAAGGCCAGCGCGGCCTCGTGCATCCCGTGGTCCGCCAGCTGCTCCGCCAGCAGCAGCCACTCCGCGACCTGCGCCGCGGGAATGGCCGAGGATTCCGCCGCCAGCCGCCGCGCGATGTCCGCAGCCGCAGCCGCGTTGCCGGCGCGCAAGGACAGCGCGGACAGCCGCAGCTGCCAGACCGCCGCCGGCATCGCATCCGCGGCCTGGAGTCCCTGCAGGTAACGCAGGGCCCGCGGATGATCGCCGATGTCCCCGGCCATCCTGCCGAGGATCATGCGCGCCGGCGCCGGCAGCTGATCCGCCTGTCCGGGCCAGGCATCGAACAGGCCCAGGGCGGCGCGCGGCAGCTTTGCCGCAGCATAGTCCGCAGCCAGCCGGTCCTGCGCGCGCTGTCGCAAGACCGGATCGGCGGCATGCCTCGCAATATGGGCCAGATAGGCGCGCGCCTCCGGCGCGTTGCTTGCATGCCGGCCAGCCGCGAATTCGAGCCAGCCGGCATCGTCGCCCGCAAGGAGATGATGCGCATTGGCGGCCGCGCGGGCATGCCCGGTGTAGGCCGACCACAACTCCGCGGCAGCCTTGGGCCGCGCATTCTTCTCGAGCAGTTGCTCGAGCGCGGCAATGCGCAGCGCCCCGTCGCCGCCACGGGTGGCGGCCTCGAGCAGCAGTCTCCACCAGGCCTTGTCATCACTGCGGGCCAGTGCCGCGCGCACCTGCGCAAGCACCTCGCCGTTCGCGACCAGGCCGGCATGCATGTGCAGACGCAAGCGCGTCGGGCCGCGCTCGTCGAGCAGGGGCAGCCAGGTGACCGCCTCCTGCGCCATGCCGGCATCCAGCAAGGCATCGACGAATACGGCCGCCGTCGCGGCGTCCAGGGGACGGTAATCCTGCTCGAACCGCAGCATGCTGCGCCAGGCCTCGCCGGCACGCGACGCCATCACCAGGCTGCGGATCACCAGCAGCCGCAGGTCGCGCATCGCCGCAGGACTGATCCCGGGCGACCACAGCGCACGGCCGGCATGCTCGCGTGCCAGTGCCGGCTGTCCCAGCGCGACGGCCGCGCGGGCGGCAACGGCATGGACGCCGGCGCGGGCGATGGCGGGCCCTGTTGCCTGAAGGGTGGCGGTCCGCCGCAGAATCTCTTCGTGGCGGTCCAGGCGGTCGAGCAGTTGCAGGCGCAGATCCTCCCATTCCGCCCAGCGCGGATCCGCAGGGTCGGCCGGCTGCAGCGCGTCGATGCGCTGCAGCGCGAGCTGCAAAGCCCCGGCCTGGGCCAGGTCGCGGACGCCTTGCGTCGCCGCGGGAGGGGCTGCGGCCTGCAGCAGGGGCATCCCATGCAGGCTCAGCAGCAGGACAACAATCGGGGCGGAAAGGCGGCGCGCGAAGTGCATCGCGCTATTTTAACGGCGGCCGCGCGGCGGAAAGCGGGTCTCCCTGTCCGCTAACAGGCAAAAACAAAAAAGGCGGCCGTAGCCGCCTTTCTGGGGAATTGCCGGAAATTACTTGTCGGCGGGTGCGGCTTCCGCCGCGGCGCCTGCTTCGGCTTCAACGGCAACGCTGCTTGCGACAGCCAGTTTTTCCTTGATGCGGGCCGCCTTGCCGGACAGGCCGCGCAGGTAATAGAGCTTGGCGCGGCTGACGTCACCGCGGCGCTTGACCTCGATGCCGGCAATCGCCGGAGAGTAGGTCTGGAAAGTCCGCTCGACGCCTTCGCCGGACGAGACCTTGCGCACGATGAACGAGGAATTGATGCCCCGGTTGCGCTTGGCAATGACCACGCCTTCGTAGGCCTGGACGCGCTTGCGCTCGCCCTCGACCACGTTGACGCTGACGATGACCGTGTCACCGGTGGTGAACTCCGGCACCTTGCGGCCCAGACGGTTGATCTCTTCCTGCTCCAGCTGCTGAATGACGTTCATGCGCATGCTCCTCAAAACTCATTGCGTCCGCCAACATGGCGTCCGCGGTTAATTCTTCATCCCGTCCTGCAATTCCTGCCGGTATTCCTCCAGCAGCATCCGTTCCTGACTGCTCAGCGCGCGGCGCTCCAGCAGATCCGGCCGCCGCTGCCATGTCCTGCCCAGCGCCTGCTTCAGCCGCCAGCGCGCAATTGCCGCATGGTTGCCCGACATCAGCACCGCCGGCACCGCGCTGCCCTGATAAACCTCCGGGCGCGTGTAATGCGGGCAGTCCAGCAGGCCGTCAACAAACGAATCCTGCGCCGCCGACTCGGCATCACCCAGAACACCGGGCAATTGCCGCACCACGCTGTCCATCAACACCATCGCGGCCAGTTCCCCGCCGCTCAATACATAGTCACCGATCGAAATCTCTTCGATGCCCAACTGCCCGATCAGCCGCTCGTCCACACCCTCGTAGCGTCCCGCGAGCAGGACAATGCCGCTTTCCAGTGCCAGGCCGGCAACCAGCGAGTGATCCAGCAACCTGCCCTGCGGCGTCAGGTGCACCATCCGCGGGCGCTCGACTCCGGCACTCTGCTGGCGCTGGCGCGCCGCCTGCAGCGCCCTGCCCAGCGGCTCGGCCATCATCACCATCCCCGGGCCGCCGCCGTACGGCCGGTCATCCACCGTGCGATGCGCATTGCCCGCAAAATCCCGGGGATTCCAGGCCACGAACTGGTACACGCCACGTTCCCGCGCCCGCCCGGTGACTCCGAGTTCGGTCACCGCATCGAACATCGCCGGAAACAGTGTGACTACGTCAAACTGCAGCATCAGTAGTCAGCATCCCAGTCCACGACAATCCTGCCGCCGGCCACATCCACCTGCCGGATCACCGGTCCGATGAAAGGCAGGAGCCGTTCCCGTTCGCCTGCGACCACCAGCACGTCATTGGCGCCGGTTTCGAACACTTCGGTCACCTGACCCAGTGCAGCACCGGCCTCATTCACCACTTCCAGTCCGACCAGGTCGGCCCAGTAATACTCGCCTGCCCCCGGCTCTGGAAAATCATCCCGCGATACCGCAATCTGCATTCCCCGCAACACTGCGGCCTGATCGCGGTCATCAATGCCCCGCAGCTTCGCCGTCACCGTGTTGCCGTGCGGCTTTGCGGTTTCCACAATCCGGGTCTGCCACTGTCCCTCACGCCCGACCTGCCACTCCGGGTAATCCAGCAGGCCCTGGGGCTGCTGCGTGAAGGGCTGAATCTTGACCCAACCCCTGATTCCGTAGGGCGCGACGATGCGCCCCATCACCACCCGCCGTTCAGGCAGCGGCTTTTTGTTCACCAGCCTGCTTGACGAGCCGGGTCACGGTATCGGACAGTTGTGCACCCTGCCCCTGCCAGAATGCGAGGCGTTCACGATTGATGCGCAGGCGTTCACGCCCCTCCGGCGCCTTCGGATCGTAAAACCCCAGGCGCTCGATGAAGCGGCCGTCACGCGCAAAGCGCGAATCAGCAACGACAAAATTGAAAAACGGGCGTTTTTTGGCGCCCCCGCGAGCCAATCGAATCACTACCATGTCGGTATTCCCGGCGACTGAAAAAGTCGAAAGGGGCGGATTCTACGGTACTTTCACCCCCGGAAGCAACGTACGGCTGCCGGCGCCTGGATTTCCGGGTGATCCGGCGCAGCCGCTTAAATGCATTTACAATACATTGTTTTTAAACGATTTTTACAGAAAGCCGCGGTATAAACCATGCCTTCCACAGCCGAAAAATCCCCGCACGAACAAATCAGCGCCGCGCTGCGCATCCGCTATGGCAGCAACTTCCCGGTCACCCCGGACCAGCCCGGCATCGACAGCCTGGCACGCATCGCGAACCACCGCTCGATCCGGCGCTACCGGCCGGAGCCGGTGACCCCGGAACTGCTGCGGTTGCTCTGCGCCTGCGCGCTGTCGGCGCCGACCAAAAGCGACCTGCAGCAGGCCGACATCATTCACGTCGCCGACCCGGCGCGGCGGCAGCGCATCACCGCCCACCTCCCGGACATGGGATGGATCGCCGATGCGCCCGTATTCCTGGTTTTTTGCGGCAACAACCGCCGCATCCGACAGATCGGTGAATGGCGCGGGAAACCCTTCGCCAACGAGCATCTTGACCATTTCATGAATGCCGCCGTTGATGCCGGCATCGCGATGATGAATTTCATCGGCGCCGCCGAGGCCGCCGGCCTCGGCACCTGCCCCATCAGCGCAATCCGCAACGCCGCCGACACGGTCAGCCGCGAGCTCGATCTGCCCGAAGGCGTATTTCCCGTGGCCGGGTTGTGCGTCGGTTATCCGGCTTCCGCCGGGCACATCAGCCCGCGCCTGCCGCTGGACGTCACGCTGCACACGGACCGTTATGACGAAACTGGGCTGAGGGAAAAAGTCGATGCCTATGACAGGCGGCGCCATGACAACCATCCCTACGGCAAGCAGCGGCGCACGGCGCTGTTCGGCACGGCGGAGTTCTATGGCTGGTCCGAAGACAAGGCCCGGCAGTATGCGGAGCCGGAGCGCGCGGATTTCGGAGATTACATCCGGCGCCAAGGTTTCAGCCTGAAATAGGCGGGGCGTGATGAAGGCAACCGGCGTGTTCAGCGCATGCCGGGAAACATGCCCTTCATGCTGCGCATCATTTTCGCCATGCCGCCCTTGGCGACCATTTTCATCATTTTCTGGGTTTGCTCGAACTGATTGAGCAGGCGGTTGACCTCCTGCACGCTGACACCGGCGCCGGCCGCAATGCGGCGCTTGCGGGACGCCTTGATCAGCTCCGGCTTCGAACGCTCCTGGGGCGTCATCGAGTTGATGATGCCCTCCAGGCGGCGGATCGCCTTGTCCTCCATCTGCGGCGCGCCCTGTGCCGCCTGCGCGAGATGCGCGGGCAGCTTGTCCATCAGCGCACTCATGCCGCCCATCTTGCGCATCTGCGCGACCTGCTGCTTGAAATCCTCCAGGTCGAATCCCTTGCCAGTCTTGACCTTGCGCGCAAGTTTCTCCGCTTCTTCCAGGCTGACCGTCTTCTGCACGTCCTCGATCAGCGACAGCACGTCGCCCATGCCGAGGATGCGCGACGCCATGCGGTCAGGATGGAAGGCTTCCAGCCCGTCGGTTTTTTCGCCGGTGCCCGCAAACTTGACCGGCTTGCCGGTGACGTGGCGCACGGACAGTGCCGCACCGCCCCGTGCATCGCCGTCGAGCTTGGTCAGGATGACGCCCGTCAGCGGCAATGCCTCGCTGAACGCCCTGGCCACGTTGACCGCATCCTGGCCCTGCATGGCATCCACGACAAACAGCGTCTCGACCGGATTGACGGCGGCGTGCAGCTCGCGGATCTCGGCCATCATGGCCGCGTCGATTGCAAGGCGGCCTGCCGTGTCGATGATCAGGACATCGTGGTAGTGCGTGCGCGCGTAATCGAGCGCGCGCCTGGCAATGTCGACCGGCTTCTCGCCGGCGTCCGCCGGATGAAAATCCGCCTCCACCTGGCCGGCAAGAAGCCTCAGCTGCTCGATCGCCGCGGGCCGGTATACGTCACAGCTTGCAAGCAGCACTTTCTTGCGCATCCCCGTGCGCAGCCAGCGCGCGAGCTTGCCGGCAGTGGTGGTTTTGCCGGCGCCCTGCAGGCCCGCCATCAGGATCACCGCCGGCGGCTGCACTGCCAAATTGAGCGATTCGTTGTGATCGCCCATCAGCGCGACCAGCTCGCGGTGAACGACGCCAACCAGGGCCTGCCCCGGGGTCAGGCTGCCGACCACTTCCTCGCCGACCGCCTTCTCGCGCACCCGGTCGATGAATGCCTTGACCACCGGCAGCGCAACATCGGCCTCCAGCAGCGCCATGCGCACTTCGCGCAACGCATCCTGGATGTTGGTTTCAGTGAGGCGGGCTTCGCCGCGCAGCGTCTTGACGACACGCGCAAGACGGCCGGTGAGATTGTCGAACATGGAAGTGCGTAAGGTGGTGTTCGGGTAAACTTGGACTATGCAGGGCATTCTACCGTATCTCGTCAGCGCGCTTCTTTATGCCGCGATGGGCGTGTACTTCTGGCAACGGCACTGGTCGGCTGCCGCCAACGCCCCGGCGGCGACCACGGCGAGCCGTGCCGGCGAACGGTTTTGCCTGCTGCTGCTGCTGGGTGTGCATGCCGTCGTGCTGTTCGGCGCGATGCTGTCGGGCAGCACCCTGCGCATCGGCCTCGGCGATGCCGTGTCGGCCATCCTCTGGCTTGCCGTGCTCATCTACTGGCTGGGAGGGCTGTTTTACCGGCTGGAAGGCCTGCAGGCGCTGATCCTGCCGGCGGCGGCGGTTGCCGCCCTGCTGCCCGCGGTGTTTCCCGCGGCACGCCCCTTGCCCAACTCCGAACTGCTGGCCTTCCGGCTGCACCTGCTCATTTCGATGCTGGCCTACAGCCTGTTCACGATCGCTTCCCTGCACGTGCTTCTGATGGCGATGCTCGAGCGGCGGCTGCACCGCGGAACACTGCCCGCGGGACTGCGCACCCTGCCGCCGCTGCTGACGATGGAAACCCTGCTGTTCAGGATCATCTGGGCCGGCTTCGTGATGCTGTCGCTGACCCTGGCCAGCGGCGTGGTGTTTTCGGAGGAAGTGTTCGGCAGGGCGGCCCGGCTCAACCACAAGACCATTTTCGGCATCGTGTCCTGGCTCGTGTTCGCCGCCCTGCTTTTCGGCCGACATTTTTACGGCTGGCGCGGCCGTGTCGCCGTGCGCTGGACGCTGGCCGGTTTCCTGATGCTGGTACTGGCCTACCTCGGCAGCAAGTTCGTTGTCGAAGTGCTGCTCGGGCGCAGCTGAACAACTGTTCGCCTTGCGGGGCGCCGCCTGCCGTCGCCCTACTGTCAATGTCTGAGGTGATTCCATGGAAGTACTGATCCTCGCCTGCCTGATACTCTTGAACGGCGCATTCGCGATGTCCGAGGTGGCGCTGCTGACCGCGCGCCAGTCAAAACTGGCCACCCTCGCGCAACGCGGCGACAAACTGGCCGCCGCCGCGGTGAAACTGAGCGCCGACCCGACCCGCTTTCTGTCGACGGTCCAGATCGGGATCACCTCGATCGGCCTGCTCAACGGCATCGTCGGCGAAGCCATCCTCGCCGAACCTTTCGCCGCCTGGCTGCAGGAACAGGGCCTGGAAAACCGGACCAGCAACATCATTGCCACCGCCGTGGTGGTGGTCACCGTCACCTACTTCTCCATCGTGATCGGCGAAATCGTGCCCAAGCGCCTGGGACAGCACAGCGCCGAGAACATCTCGCGTTACGTGTCGTGGCCGATGCGCGGGCTGGCCGCCCTCACCGCGCCTTTTGTCCACCTGCTGACGGTGTCCACCGATGCCGTGCTCGGATTCGCGCTGCGCATACTGCGCCTGCAACCCCAGGAGTCCGGGCCGCAGCCGCTGTCCATCGACGAAATCCGCACCATCGTTCTCGAGTCCTCCAACGTGCTGCCCAAAAAACATGCGTCGGTGCTCCTGAACCTGCTGGAGATCGGCGCGATCACGGTTGACGACGTGATGGTTCCGCGCAACCAGATCGAGGGCGTCAACATCGACCTGCCGCTGGAGGAGCTTACGCAGCAGATATCGACCGCACACCACCGGCGGGTGGTGGTTTACCAGGACCAGCTGGACAACGTGATCGGAACACTGCGGGTGCGGCACGCGCTGACCCTGATCCAGCGCGAGGAGCTGACGCACGAAAGCGTGCGCGGCATGATCCGCGAGCCCTATTTCGTGCCCTCCTCAACGCCCCTGCTGTCGCAGATCCAGAATTTCCAGGAACACCAGGACCGCGTCAGCCTGGTGGTCGATGAATACGGTGAGATCATGGGCCTGGTCACGCTGGAAGACATCCTCGAGGAAATCATCGGCGAGTTCACCACCCAGTCGCCGCTGATGGCCCGCGGCCTGCATCCCCAGCCGGACGGCAGTTATGTCGTCGAGGGCGGCATGCTGCTGCGAGAACTCAACCGCAAGCTCGGATTCGATTTTCCGCTGGACGGCCCCAAGACCCTGAACGGGCTGATCCTGGAACACCTGCAGGACATTCCCGAACCCAATACCAGCGTGCGCATCGCCGGACACCCGCTGGAAATCGTCCAGACCCAGGACCGGGTGATCAAAAGTGTGCGGGTGTTCACGCCGCCGGGGAAATAAGGCGCCGGCATCCGGCACGCGGCCTTTACAACACCGCGCCGGACGTGCATCATTCCGTGACTAAGCGATCGTAACCTATTGGTTCATCGGGGAAATTTGGAGGTCCGCCATGGCAACTGCAGCCGCCGCCGCTCGTAAATCCGAGATCAAGGAATACACCTTCCGTTGGGTCGGCCAGGACCGTGCGGGCAAAACCGTGCGCGGCGAAATGCAGGCCGGCGGCGAGGCGCAGGTCAATGCGGTGCTGCGCCGCCAGGGCATCAAGATCGTTGAAGTCAAGAAACAGCGGATCGGCAGCGGCGGATCGGTTTCCGAAAAGGACATCACGCTGTTCACCCGCCAGCTGGCGACCATGATGAAATCAGGCGTCCCACTGCTGCAGGCTTTCGACATCGTCGGCAAAGGCCACAGCAATCCGGCGGTTGCACGCCTGCTGATGACCATCAAGGCCGATGTCGAGACCGGCATGAGCCTGAAACAGGCCTTCGAAAAGCACCCGCTGCATTTTGATGCGCTGTTCTGCAACCTGGTCGGCGCCGGCGAGGCCGCCGGTATCCTGGAAAGCCTGCTCGACCGCCTGGCGACCTACAAGGAAAAAATCCTCGCCATCAAGAGCAAGATCAAGTCCGCGCTGTTCTATCCGATCGCGATCGTTGTCGTCGCGGTGGTCATCACCGCCATCATCATGATCTTCGTGATCCCGGCCTTCAAGGACGTGTTCAAGAGTTTCGGCGCCGATCTGCCGGCACCGACGCTGATCGTGATGGCCATATCCGACTTCGTGGTGGCCAACTGGTTCTTCCTTTTCGGCGGCACCGGTGCCGCCCTTTACGCTTTTTTCTGGACCTGGAAGCGGTCGACAAAAATGCAGATGTACATGGACCGCTTCGCCCTGCGCGTGCCGGTATTCGGCGACCTGATCCGCAAATCCTCCATCGCGCGCTGGACGCGAACACTCGCCACCATGTTTGCCGCCGGCGTGCCGCTGGTCGAAGCCCTCGGTTCGGTGGCCGGCGCGGCCGGCAATTACGAGTATTACGTGGCCACCAAGAAAATCCAGTCGGAGGTCGCCACCGGCTCCAGCCTGACCTCTTCGATGCAGGGCACCGAGGTGTTTCCGAACATGGTGATCCAGATGGCAATGATCGGCGAGGAGGCCGGCTCGCTCGACCAGATGCTGAGCAAGGTTGCGGACTTTTTCGAAGCCGAGGTGGATGATGCGGTTGAGGCGCTGTCCAGCCTGATGGAGCCGATGATCATGGTGGTGCTCGGCACGCTGATCGGCGGCATGGTGATTGCCATGTACCTGCCGATCTTCAAGCTGGGATCCGCGGTATAGATTGTTCCCCCGCGCAGGCACGCCGCAGCCCGCGGGCAGCGTTGCGGCCTGCTGAACCGGCAACTCCTGCGATTGTCACGCCATGCTGTCAGATCCCATTGTTTTTGCGTTGAGCGCCGCGCTGGCCGGATTGTGCATCGGCAGCTTTCTCAACGTTGTGATCCACCGTCTGCCGAAAATGATGGAACGGCAATGGCGGGCGGAATGCGCGGAGCTGAACGGACAGGAAGTACCGGCCGCGGAACGCTACAACCTCGTCGTGCCCCGCTCCGCATGCCCCTCCTGCAGCCGCCCGATCAGGGCCGTGGAGAACATCCCGCTGCTCAGCTGGATTGCGCTGCGCGGCAAATGTGCGGGCTGCAGGGCGCCCATCTCCGCGCGGTATCCGGCCGTCGAGGCGCTGACCGCCGTGCTCTCCGGCTACTTCGCCTGGCATTTCGGCTTCGGATTCGCCGCTGCGGCAGCGTTGCTGTTCCTGTGGACGGTGATCGCGCTGACCTTCATCGACCTTGACACCTACTACCTGCCCGACAGCCTGACCCTGCCCCTGCTCTGGGCCGGACTGCTGGTCAACATCAACGGCACCTTCGCGCCGCTGCAGTCAGCGGTCATCGGCGCCGCCGCCGGCTACCTGAGCCTGTGGACGGTGTACTGGATCTTCAAATGGGCGACCGGCAAGGAAGGCATGGGTTACGGCGACTTCAAGCTGCTGGCCGCGATCGGCGCCTGGCTGGGCTGGCAGATGCTGCCGCTCACGATCCTGCTCTCCTCGCTGGTCGGCGCCGTGATCGGCATCGGATTGATCGTTTTTGCCGGGCGCGGCCGCAGCGTACCCATTCCTTTCGGCCCGTACCTTGCCATCGCCGGGCTGATCGCGTTGGCCCACGGACCGGCGCTGACCCGCGCCTGGTTCGGCCCGCTCTGACCGATGCCTTACTGCGTCGGTATCACCGGCGGCATCGGGTCCGGCAAATCCCGCGCCGCAGCCATGTTCGGTGACATGGGCGCAGGCGTGGTCGATACCGACGAAATTTCCCACCAGATCACCGCCAGCGGCGGCAGTGCCATGCCCGAGATTGTCGCCGTGTTCGGGCCGGCCGCAGCCGCGGACGACGGCAGCCTGGATCGTGCGGCGATGCGGCGGCGGATTTTCGGCGACCCCGAAGCCCGCCGGCAGCTCGAGAACATCCTGCATCCGCGCATCCGCGAAGTGGCGCACGGCCAGATCGGGGAATCCACCGCACCCTATGTGCTGCTGGTGGTGCCGCTGCTGCTGGAAACCGGCGCCTACCGTGACATCATCCGGCGGATACTGGTCGTCGATTGCGACGAGGCACTGCAGGTCAGCCGCACCATCGCCCGCAGCCGGCTTGACGAAGCCTCGGTGCGTGCAATCATGGCGGCACAGATCTCCCGCAGCGAGCGGCTGGCGCGCGCGGACGACATCATCCGCAATGACGGGGGCGTGGACGAGCTGCGCCGCCAGGTCGCCGCGCTCCACGGCAAATACCTTGAGCTGGCCGCAAACGAAGGCCAGGCGCGGGCCTGAAACGGCATTAAGCCTTTATTTTTTCTGGTTTTTGTTTGATACTCCGGCAACCGCATCTCCAACCTTCCCATCGGGCGCACAGGACGTGATTGTCTACGAACATCCGCTGAGCGAGCGCGTGCGCACCCTGCTGCGCCTGGAAGACCTGTTCGAACGCATCGCGTATTTTCAGGGCCGCAACGATCCCCAGGAGCACCACGTCGCGCTGCTGCTGATATTCGAGATTCTTGAAGTGGCCAGCCGCGCCGACCTCAAGTCGGACCTGCTGCAGGAGCTGGAACGGCAGAAGCAGACGCTGGAAGCCCTGCGTGAAAATCCCGAGATCTCCGAAGAGGCGCTAGACAACGTGCTGTGGCAGATCGACCAGGCATCGTCGCGGCTGTTCCAGGCTTCAGGCAAGGTGGGCCAGGAACTGCGGGAGAACGAATGGCTGATGAGCATCAAGCAGCGCACGGCCATCCCCGGCGGTGTCTGCGAGTTCGATCTGCCCTCCTACCATTACTGGCTGCAGCAGACCGTCGAGGTCAGGCGCCATGACCTGCAGCAATGGCTGGCGCCATTCCTGCCGACGCGCGATGCCATCAACATCGTGCTGCGGCTGTTGCGGGAAAGCGGCAAGACCACCGCGCAGACCGCGCAGCAGGGCGTCTACCAGCAGATGATGGCCGGACGCATGGCGCAGATGCTGCGCATCGGCCTGTCGGGCGAATACGCCTGCATACCGGAAATCAGCGCCAACAAGTATGCGCTGAACATCCGCTTCACCACCCAGGAAGGCATCCAGCGTCCCAGGGCGGCGGAAAGGGATGTCGAGTTCGAGCTGACTTTCTGCAATCTCTGAGCCATGGCGGGAAGGATCGTGTCCTGCCCCCAGTGCGGGGCCAGCATTGAGTGGAATCCGGCCAACCGTTTCCGGCCGTTCTGTTCGGAACGCTGCAAGATGATTGACCTCGGTGCCTGGGCCACGGAACGCTACCGTGTGCCGGTGGAAGAGTCCGACGAATCGGCGATCCCGGACGAAAGCGCCGAGCCGCGCCCGAATTAATCCGCGGCCCAGGCGCCGCGGATCATCGCCAGGCCGTGTGCGCCGCTCGCCAGTGCCTGCTCCCGGTGCTCGGGACGCACGCCCCCCAGGGCCAGCACCGGAATCCCGGTGTTTGCAACCAGCCGCCTGAACCCGTCCCAGCCGAGCAGCAGGGCATCGGGATGCGTCGGTGTCGGCAGCACCGGACCAAGCACCGCAAAGTCCGCACCCACCGCTTCGGCATGCCGCAATTCGGCGTTGTCATGGCAGGATGCCCCCACCAGCGGCAAATCAGGGCGTTGCGCGATGCGCATCAGCTGCGACGCGGTCAGATGCACGCCATCGGCGCCACTGCGCCGCGCCAGTTCGATGTCGGTGTTGACCAGCACCCGCGCCCCATGGTCATGGGCCAGGGCGACCACGTCGGCGGCATAACGTGCGAACAGATCCGCCGGCCAGCCCCTGCCGCGGACCTGGACCAGGCGCAGTCCACTGCGCAACGCGCGCTCGATGCGTTTCAGCGCCGCCGGATATCCGGCCGCGGCAAATCCGGTGATGCCATAGACCTCCGGCAATTCCAGCGCGCGCATGATCGGGCCGTTGGCCGGCAGCAGGGGAGCCACATCGACCGCCCCCGGCCGCTGCCAGGCGAAAGCCTGGGATTCGCGTCCATGGGGCTCGCCGCGCCACCGCCGTACCCGGAAAAAATGCAGCCGCACATCGGCGTGCGGGTAATCGAATTCGCGGATCAGCCAGGGATAGGCTGCGGTGACCTCGATGCCGAGTTCCTCGTGGAGTTCACGCGCCAGCGCCGCTTCCGGGGCTTCGCCGTTTTCGACCTTGCCGCCGGGAAATTCCCAGTACCCTGCGTAGGCCTTGCCCTGCGGACGCTGAGCCAGCAGAAAACGGCCATCCGCCTGCTGCAGCACCGCGGCGACCACCGCGATGCGGCGGCGGCCCGACTGCTCTCCAGCCATCGGCTTTACTTGCGGCGCGCCAGCCGCGAACGGCCCGCCCAGTCGCGCGCGAACTGCCAGGCCACGCGGCCGCTGCGCGAACCGCGCAGCAGCGCCCATTGCAGAGCGGCATGCTCGACCTCGGCGGCCCTGCCCGCCGGCACCTTGAAATGGTCCAGCCAGACACGGACGATGCGCAGGTATTCATCCTGGTCGAAGGGGTAGAACGAAACCCAGAGGCCGAAGCGTTCGGACAACGAGATTTTCTCCTCGCTGGTCTCGCCGGGATGGATTTCCTCGCCGACATGCCGGTATTCGAGATTTTCCTGCATGAACTCGGGCATCAGGTGCCGGCGGTTCGAGGTTGCGTAAATCAGGCAGTTCTCCGAAGCCGCCGCTACGGAGCCGTCGAGCACCACTTTCAGCGCCTTGTAGCCGGGTTCGTCAGCTTCGAACGACAGGTCGTCGCAGTAGAGGATGTAACGCTCGGGACGCGCGTGGATCAGTTCGACGATGTCCGGCAGATCGGTCAGGTCACGCTTCTCGACCTCGATCAGCCGCAGGCCGCGCGACGCATACTTGTTCAGCAGCGCCTTGACCAGCGACGATTTGCCGGTACCGCGGGCACCGGTCAGCAGCACGTTGTTTGCCGGCAGTCCGTCGACGAATTGACGGGTGTTGCGCTCCACCAGATCCTTCTGGTCATCGATGCCCTGCAGGTCGCGCAGATCAATGCGATGCACCTGGTGTATCGGCTCCAGGCTTCCCTGCCCCGACTTCTTGCGCCAGCGGAACGCAATCGACGCCTTCCAGTCGACCGGCGGAGGCGGGGGCGGCAGCAGTTGCTCGAGCCGACCGAGTATGCCCTCGGCACGCGCCGCCAGGGACTCCCATGACACAGCCGGATCGGCGGGCCTCATTTTCTTCATAACTATTTGTTTTTATTGAATAATTTAACTTCTATAGTCGGCATTGATGCTGACGTAATCATGCGACAGATCGCAGGTCCACACCGTCGCTGCAGCCTTGCCGCGATTGAGGACGACACGCACCGTGATCTCGGCCTGCTTCATCACGCGCTGGCCGTCAGACTCCCGGTACGACGGGCTGCGTCCGCCGCGCTCCGCCACCAGCACATCGTCGAGATAGAGCTCGACGCCTTCGACTTCGAGGTCGGCGATGCCGGCATAACCGATCGCTGCGAGTATCCGGCCGAGGTTCGGATCGGATGCAAAAAACGCGGTCTTGATCAGCGGTGAATGGGCGATTGCCAGGGCAACCTTGCGGCACTCGTCCTCGTTGCGTCCCGATTCAACCCTGACGGTGATGAACTTGGTCGCCCCCTCTCCGTCGCGGACAATCGCCTGGGCGAGTTCGACGGCCACCGCGGTTACGGCATCGCGGAATGCGGCGTACTCGGCGCTTTTCGCATCGGCAATCTCCGCCATCGCCGCCTTGCCGGTGGCCATCAGCATGAAACTGTCGTTGGTCGACGTGTCGCCGTCGACGGTGATGCAGTTGAAGGAGCGCTGCGCGGCGTAAGCCACCGCGGCCTTCACCAGCGGCTGGCTGACCGCGGCATCGGTCGCGATGAAGCCGAGCATCGTCGCCATGTTGGGATGAATCATGCCGGCGCCCTTGGCGATGCCGGTGACGGTCACCGTCGCACCGCCGATATTGAAGCGGCGGGATGCCGCCTTCGGCAGCGTGTCGGTGGTCATGATCGCTGCCGCGGCATCGGCCCAGACATCGGCCCGCAGTGCATCCCTGCATTGCGGCAGCCCGGCAATGATGCGCTCCACCGGCAGCGGTTCCATGATGACGCCGGTCGAGAACGGCAGCACCTGCGACGGCGCGCAGCCGAGCATCCTCGCCGCCTCGGCGCAGGTCTGGCGCGCGCGCGCAAGCCCTTCCTTGCCGGTGCTGGCATTGGCCACGCCGGTGTTGACCACCAGCGCCCGTATGCCCTGGCCGGGGTCGATCATCGACAGGTGCTGGCGGCAGACCACCACCGGCGCCGCGCAGAAGCGGTTCTGCGTGAACACGCCGGCAACGCGGGCGCCGGGTTCAAGGCTGATCAGCAGCAGGTCCTTGCGGCCCGCCTTGCGGATTCCGGCCTGTGCAATGCCCAGCATCACGCCGGGAACCGGCAGCAGCGAGGCGGGGTCGGGAACGTTCAGGTTGACCGGCATGGGGCGTCAGGCGAGCTTGCCGTGGCACTGCTTGTATTTTTTCCCGGAGCCGCAGGGGCAGGGGTCGTTGCGGCCGATTTTCTGCCCGCCGCGCACAAAGGGTTGCAGCTTCTCGGATTCAGCATCGGGCGCAGGCAGGGCCGGTTCCCCGGCGGCGGCATCTGCCGCTTCCGCAGCCTCGGCGTGCTGGTACTGGACATTGCTCAGCTTCTCGTGCTCCTCCGCCGCGCGCAATTCCTCGGCGCTGCGGATCTGCACGGTCATCAGGATCCGCGTGACATCGGTCTTGATCGTGTCGAGCAGAAGCGCAAACAGCTCGAAAGCTTCGCGCTTGTATTCCTGTGTCGGATTCTTCTGGGCGTAACCGCGCAGGTGGATGCCCTGGCGCAGATGATCCAGCGCCGACAGGTGCTCCCGCCAGTGGCTGTCCAGGCTCTGCAGCATGATGGCGCGCTCGTACTGGCGCATCGCCGCCGAGTCGACCGCCGCGGTCTTCTCGGCATAACGGGCATGGGCGGCGTCAACGATGCGCTGACGCAGTGATTCCTCGTCCAGCTGCGGGCTCAGTTCGAGCCATTGCCTCAACGGCAGCTCGAGTCCCAGCTCGCTGCGCAGGGCCGCCTCCAGCCCCTCGATGTCCCACTGCTCTTCCAGGCTGCCCGGCGCGACATGCGTCGCAAAATGGGCGGAAATGACGTCGGCACGCATGGCGGCAATCGTCGCCGAGACATCAGTGCTCTCGAGCAGCTCGTTGCGCTGCTGGTAGATCACCTTGCGCTGGTCGTTGGCGACATCGTCATACTCGAGCAGGTGCTTGCGCATGTCGAAGTTGCGCGCCTCGACCTTGCGCTGCGCGTTCTCGATGGAGCGCGTGACCCAGGGATGCTCGATGGCTTCGCCTTCCGGCATTTTCAGCCGGTTCATGATCGCGGCGACCCGGTCCGAGGCGAATATGCGCAGCAGGGAATCGTCCAGGGCCAGATAAAAGCGGCTGGAGCCCGGGTCGCCCTGGCGGCCGGCACGTCCGCGCAGCTGGTTGTCGATGCGCCGTGATTCGTGGCGCTCGGTGCCGATGATGTGCAGGCCGCCCGCCTTCACCACCTCGTCATGGCGCCGCTGCCACTCTTCACGCAGCTCCGCAATCCGCCTCTCGCGGGCCGCCGCATCAAGGCTTTCGTCGGCCTGCACCCGGTGGATCTCCGGCTCCGGATTGCCGCCGAGCACGATGTCGGTGCCGCGGCCGGCCATGTTGGTGGCCAGGGTGATGATCTTCGGACTGCCCGCCTGGGCGACGATCTCCGCCTCCCGCGCATGCTGCTTGGCATTCAGCACGTTGTGCTGCAGGCCTTCCTTGGCGAGGATGCCCGAGATGTACTCGGAGTTCTCGATCGATGTCGTGCCCACCAGCACCGGCTGGCCCCGCGCGTGACAGGCGCGGATGTCGCTGATGATCGCGCTGTACTTCTCCGCCGAGGTGCGGAACACCTGGTCCATGCGGTCGTCGCGCACCATCGGACGGTGCGTCGGGATGATCACCGTCTCGAGCCCGTAGATCTGCTGGAATTCGTAGGCCTCGGTGTCCGCCGTGCCGGTCATGCCTGCCAGTTTTCCGTACATCCGGAAATAGTTCTGGAAAGTGATCGTCGCCAGCGTCTGGTTTTCCTTCTGGATCTCCACGCCCTCCTTGGCCTCGATGGCCTGGTGCAGGCCTTCCGACCAGCGGCGGCCGGGCATCAGCCTGCCGGTGAATTCGTCAACGATGATGATCTCGTTGTTCTGCACCACGTACTGCTGATCGCGGTGGAACAGGCTGTGGGCACGCAGCGAGGCATTCAGGTGGTGCATCAGCCCGATATTGGCCGCCTCGTAAAGGCTGCCGCCCTCCGGCAGCAGGCCGGCTTTCGCCAGCAGCGCCTCGGCATGTTCATGGCCCTCCTCGGAGAGCACGACCTGGTGCGCCTTCTCGTCAACCCAGTAGTCGCCCGGCCCCTTCTCGTCCTTCTGCCGGACGAGTTTCGGCGTCACCGCGTTGATGTGCCCGTACAGATCGGTGGTGTCCTCGGCCTGCCCGGAAATGATCAGGGGCGTGCGCGCCTCGTCGATCAGGATGGAATCGACCTCGTCGACAATCGCAAAAGCCAGCCCCCGCTGAACTTTTTCGGACGTCTCGTAGACCATGTTGTCGCGCAGGTAATCGAAGCCGAACTCGTTGTTGGTGCCGTAGGTGATGTCCGCGCGATAAGCCTCCTGCTTGCGGTCGTGCTCCATCTGCGACAGGTTGACGCCGACGGTCAGCCCGAGAAACCGGTAGATGCGTCCCATCCAGTCCGCGTCGCGCTGTGCCAGGTAGTCGTTGACCGTTACGACATGGACCCCGGTGCCCGCCAGCGCATTGAGGTAGGCCGGCAGCGTGGCCACCAGCGTCTTGCCTTCACCGGTGCGCATCTCGGCAATCTTGCCGTTGTGCAGGACAATGCCGCCCACCAGTTGCACATCGAAATGACGCATGCCCAGCACCCGCTTGCCGGCCTCGCGCACCACGGCGAAGGCTTCGGGCAGGATGTCGTCAAGCGCGGCGCGGCGCGCAGCCGTCTGCCGCTCCGGCGCAGCCGCCGCCACCGCTTTCGAGATGCGCTCCCTGAATTCGTCGGTTTTTGCCCGCAGCTGATCATCCGGCAGCGCCGCAATCTGCGGCTCGAGCGCGTTGATCGCGCGCACCGTGCGACGGTATTGCTTGAGCAGCCGCTCGTTGCGGCTGCCGAACACTTTCCTGAATAAGCCGGTAATCATGGACATCCTGAATAAAAAAGGGGTGGGAAAATCCCACCCCTGCAATTCGCGCTATCGGTACAGCCGTTCAACCAGGCAATTGCAGAAACTGCGCGGGGTTGCGCGCGGCACCACGCTGGCGCACCTCGAAGTGCAGATGCGCACCTGTTGCGCGCCCGGTCCTGCCGACATCGGCAATCCGGGTGCCCCGCAACACGATGTCCCCCACCTTCACCAGACGTTTCGAAGCGTGTGCGTACCGCGAGATCAGATCATTGCCGTGATCGATCTCGATCATATTACCATATTGGGGGTGGAACTCTGAGTAGACTACGACGCCCGCGGCCGCAGCGTAAATCGGTGTTCCTTCCTCCGCCATGAAGTCGATGCCTTCGTGAAAAGCGCGCTGCCCGGTGAACGGGTCGATGCGCCAGCCGAAGTTTGAGGAATACCAGCCCCCTTCCACCGGCAGCTTGGTCGGCGTCAGTTTCTTCCGTGCGCTCTCCAGCGTGAACATCGATTCCAGCAGGCCGAGCTTGTCCCCGCGGTCCTCGAGCTGGCGCGTCAATTGCTCGACCTGGCGGGTGAAATCACCGAGCGAGAGGTTCTGGCTCGGGATCGAGGACACGGCTCCGCCGCGGCCGGGCACCTCGTTGAACATCAGATCCTGGGGCTTGAATCCGGCCAGCTTGGCCAGGCGCTCGCCCAGCGTGTCCAGGCGCAGCAGCTGGGCCTGCATCTGCCCCAGCCGCACCGCCATTGCATTGAGATTGTCCTGAAGGTAGGACTGGTTCTTTTCCTGCTGCTGCTGGTGTATGGTCACCAGCACGTCCCTGACGTAGGGAATGTTCAGTTCCGAGGCAAAACGCAAAATGCCGTAGTTGAGCGCACCGGCCAGCGTCAGCACGACAACCATCAGCAATGATGCCAAACCGGCAAGATGCGGCCACCCCAGCGTGATGGTCCACGCCTTTGGCAGCTTCTCGGAAACCAGAATAATATTCATGGTCAAAACTCCCTTGTCGCCATGCCCACCCGCAAATTCAGCGCCCTGATTGTAGAAACAGCGGGCTTGTCAGCACTGAACCGGGCAACGCAGCGCATTTCAGCGCTGCAACGGCTTTATTCGGTCTGCGCGCCCCCTGAATTGTCCCGAGCAAGCCGGGTGGTCGGAGACCACAACGGTACGCTGGTCATAGCGGCAGACAACGTTGCAATCGCGGCAAAACTGAAACAGATCATGCCCCGACTGCTGAAGACCCTGCAAAAGCAGAGGGCGCAGGTTACTGGAATCCGGATTCAAGTTCAAGTTTCCGGACAACAATCCGCACTCCGGGCCCACACCGAAAAAACGGCTTTACCCATTGATTTAATTGATGATTTTGAAAAACTCTCAGGCCGGGTCCGCGATCCCGGCCTGCGCTCGGCCCTGGTCCGTTTCGCCGCCAGACGCCGGGGCGGGGGCTGATGCCCGCCCGCTCAGAGGACCATCAGAAAACGTTCGGCGGCATAAAACAGCATCAGCAGCACCGCGAAACCCAGCGTACCCAGAAAAACCCGCCAGGCAAAACGCAGGTAACGACGGTCCCTCGAAACCGCGTAGAGCGCAAAAGAGACGCCGATGGCCAGCAGGGCCAGAATGCCGACGAGTCGCAGCAGCAGCATGGGAGGACCTTACCCCGGGTTAGGGCCGGTCAAGCCGCCTGGGGCTGCCAGGCGAGGAACGGGGGTGCGTCTTCGTTGCGGTCAAAACTGACGTATTCCCAGGCCTTGGGCTGTTCCAGCAGGCGGCGCAGCAGGCGGTTGTTCATGGCATGCCCCGACTTGTGGCCGCTGAATGCGCCGATCAGGGGATGGCCCAGCAGGTAGAGATCCCCGATCGCGTCGAGCACCTTGTGCTTGACGAATTCATTGTCGTAACGGAGTCCGTCGCTGTTGAGCACACGGTACTCGTCCATCACGATCGCGTTGTCCAGGCTGCCGCCCAGCGCGAGCCCCTGCGAACGCATGCTTTCCACATCCTGCATGAAACCGAAGGTGCGGGCTCGCGCCACTTCGTTGACATAGGACGTGGAGGAAAAATCAACCACCACCGACTGCGCACTGGCATCGAACACCGGGTGAGCATAGTCGATCGCCAGTTCCAGCCGGAAACCGTTGTGGGGATCAAAACGCACCCACTTGTCGCCGTCGCGAACCTCGACCGGCTTCAGGATGCGGATGAATTTTTTCGGCGCTTCCTGTTCTTCAATGCCGGCCGACTGCAGCAGGAACACGAAGGGACCGGCGCTGCCGTCCATGATCGGCACTTCAGGCGCCGTCACGTCGATCCAGACATTGTCCACGCCAAGCCCCGCCAGGGCCGACATCAGGTGCTCGACCGTCTGCACCCGCGCGCCGTCCTTCTCGAGGCAGGACGACAGCCGGGTGTCGTGCACGGCATACGGATCGGCCCTGATCTCGACCGGAGGCTCGAGGTCGGTCCTGCGGAACACGATGCCGGTGTGCGGCTGCGCCGGGCGCAGGGTCAGATGGACCTTCTCGCCCGTGTGCAGACCCACGCCGGTGGCGCGGATCACGTTCTTCAATGTGCGCTGCCTGATCATCGTAACGAAGCTTATCCCTTGCCCCCGCTTTGCGGGGCTTTATAGGCGGATTTTATCATGCTGCGGCACTGCAACAAAACCGGCCCGCGGGCGCCGGATGACCGGCCCGCCCGCCGGCGGCGCCCGCATTTCCCGCCGCATCCCGCGATCAGTCCGCCTGCTTGCGCAGGAATGCCGGAATGTCGAGCATTTCCACCCCGGATTGCCGCATCGCCTCCACCGTCGCATCGCGGTTGCGGCGGCGGATCACGGCAGGCTGCTCCAGCGCGCCGTAATCGACGTCCATCCCCATGTTGTCGGTGCCGGTCTTCTGCGACACGACAATCATCGGCTTGGGCTGCTGCCGGACCATCGGCTTGCCCAGACCGGTCGCCACGATGGTCACCCGCAGGCCGTCTTCAAGGCTGTCGTCGTACACCGTGCCGACGATGACGGTCGCCGAGTCGGCGGCAAAGGCCTTGATGGTTTCCATGACGTCGTACATTTCCTGCAGCTGGAAGGTCGCCTTGCTGGCCGAGATGTTGACCAGCACGCCGCGTGCGTCCGAAATGTTGATGTCCTCCAGCAGCGGGCAGGCCACGGCCTGTTCGGCCGCTTCGCGGGCACGGCCGATGCCGGCCGCCTTGGCGGAACCCATCATTGCCATGCCCATTTCGCCCATCACCGTCCTCACGTCGGCAAAGTCGACGTTGATCATGCCCGGACAGCTGATGATTTCGGCAATGCCGGCGACCGCCCCGTGAAGAACGTCGTTGGCCGCGCGGAAGGCCTCGTCGAGGGTGATCGAGTTGCCCAGCACCTGCATCAGCTTGTCGTTGGGAATCACGATCAGCGAGTCGACATGCTGCGCCAGCGCATCAAGTCCCTCCTGCGCGATGCGCTGCCGCTTGCCCTCGAACGCGAACGGCTTGGTCACCACGGCCACCGTCAGGATGCCGAGTTCCTTGGCGATTTCGGCGACCACCGGCGCGGCGCCGGTGCCGGTGCCGCCGCCCATGCCGGCGGTCAGGAACAGCATGTCGGCGCCCGAGATCAGTTCGGCGATGCGCTCCCGGTCCTCAAGGGCGGCCTGGCGGCCGATTTCCGGGTTCGCGCCGGCACCCAGTCCCTTGGTGATTTCACCGCCAAGCTGCAGCTGCGTTTTGGCCTGATTGCGCTTGAGCGCCTGGGCATCGGTGTTGGCGCAGATGAACTCCACGCCCTGGACGCCCTGCACGATCATGTGATCCACCGCATTGCCGCCGCAACCGCCGACACCGATCACCTTTATTACCGCTTCCTGCGCCTGTGCATCAATCAGTTCAATCATGTGAATCTCCTTTTTCCGCAAACAAAGTAATGTTGAAAAGTCCCGCCATCCCGAAAACCAGAAACCGTATGCCCTGCATTCCCCGCACTAGAAATTCCCCGTAAACCAGTTCTTCATGCGCTCCAGCACCTGCTGGAGGCTGCTGACATGCATGCGCGCCGCATCGCGCTGGCGATGCTCGTCGGCGCCCGCGATCAGCAGTCCGACGCCGGTCGCGTAACGCGTGCTGCGCACGACCTCGGACAGCCCGCCCGAGTACTGCGGCATGCCGATGCGCACCGGCATGTGGAAGATCTCCTCCCCCAGTTCGACCATGCCCTGCATCGCGCTCGACCCGCCGGTCAGCACCACGCCGGAGGACAGCAGCTCCTCGTAGCCGCTGCGGCGCAGCTCGGCCTGCACCAGCGAATACAGCTCCTCGACCCGCGGCTCGATGACTTCCGCCAGCGTCTTGCGCGACAGCTGGCGGGTGCTGCGGTCGCCAACGCCGGGCACGTCGACCATTTCCTGGGGATCGGCGAGCTGCGACAGCGCGCAGCCGTAACGCTGCTTGATGTCTTCCGCGTCCTTGGTCGGCGTGCGCAGCGCCATCGCAATGTCGTTGGTGATCTGGTCGCCTGCAATCGGGATCACCGCGGTATGGCGGATCGCGCCGTGGGTGAACACGGCCATGTCGGTGGTGCCCCCGCCGATGTCGACCAGGCAGACCCCGAGGTCCTTTTCGTCATCCGAGAGCACGGCGACCGATGACGCCAGGGGCTGCAGGATCAGGTCGTTGACTTCGAGGCCGCAGCGGCGCACGCACTTGATGATGTTCTGTGCCGACGACACGGCGCCGGTGACGATGTGCACCTTGACTTCCAGGCGCACCCCCGACATGCCCAGCGGCTCGCGCACATCCTCCTGGCCGTCGATGATGAATTCCTGGTTGAGCACGTGCAGGATCTGCTGGTCGTTGGGAATCTGCACCGCCTTCGCGGTTTCGATCACGCGATCGATGTCCTGCTGCGACACCTCCTTGTCCTTGATCGCGACCATGCCCTGGGAATTGAAGCTCTTGATGTGGTTGCCGGCGATGCCGGTGTACACCTCGCGGATCTTGCAGTCGGCCATCAGCTCGGCCTCCTCCAGCGCGCGCTGGATGGCATTGACGGTGGTTTCGATGTTGACCACCACGCCTTTCTTCAGCCCGCGCGAAGGATGGCTGCCCATGCCGATGATCTCGAAACCGCCCTCCGGCTTGAGTTCGGCGACGATGGCGACGATCTTCGAGGTCCCGATGTCGAGCCCCACCACGATCTTCTTGTTTTCCCTGGCCTTGTTCATCTGTCCTGTCATTCCCTGTGGATCACCTATGCACCGCTCCTGCGCCGGACGTCGTCCGCCGCCGGCAACCCCGGCACCCGCGCCGCAAACCCGTTCGCATACCGCAGGTCGACCCGGTCAACCGGACGGGTCATGCGCGCGATCGTCCGCGGGTAGACGGCGACAAAACGACGCAGGCGCTGTTCAACCTGTTCCCTGCCGAGATCCAGCGTGGTGCCGTCATCCAGCTTCAGCTGCCAGGCGCGCCGCGGCGACAGGTTGATTTCCCCGGGAATCCTGCCGATGTCCTCAAGGTTGCGGCGAAAATGGTCGTACTGGATGGCCATTTCCTTGGCGGCACCCGGCGGACCGTTGAAGACCGGAAGTGCGCCGTCGAAAGCGGCCGCAAACACCTCGCCATGCACATTGACCAGTGCGTCGCGCCCCCAGCGCGCCAGGGGCACATGCTCGGTCAACGCCACCTCCAGCCCGCCCGGCCACTGCCGGCGCACGGTGGCGCTGCGCACCCAGGGCAGTTTCTCGAAAGCTCCGCGCACCGTGTCCAGGTTCAGGGTGAACAGGGTGCCTCCGACCTCGCGCCGGACAATTTCCTCGACCTGCTGGCGGGTGACATGGTCCACCGGCGTGGCCACGCGCACCTGTGTGATCGAAAACACCGGCTGCCTCACCGCGTGAAACACACCGGCGTAAAGGACGGCGAGCAGCACCGCGACGAACAGCAGGTCGGCGATGAAGTTCAGCGCTGCGGGCTTATCCCACATGGGCGAGCTCCAGAATGCGCAGCACCAGTTGTTCGAAGGACAGGCCTGCCTGGCGCGCGGCCATCGGCACCAGGCTGTGTCCGGTCATGCCGGGCGAGGTGTTCATTTCCAGGAACTGCACGCTGCCGTCGGCGCGGCGGATCAGGTCGGCCCTGCCCCAGCCGGCGCAGCCCAGGGCCTGCGCGCTTTTCATCACCAGTTCGCGGATGCGCTGTTCTTCCGCCTCGGGCAGGCCGCAGGGGCAGTGGTATTTCGTCTCGTCGCTGAAGTACTTGTTCTGGTAGTCGTAATTGCCCTGCGGCGCCTCGATGCGGATCAGCGGCAGCGCCTGGTCGCCGAGGAAACCGGCGGTGAGTTCCTCCCCGGCGACAAACTCCTCCGCCATCACGAACGGGTCATGACGTGCCGCGAGCGCAAAGGCCTGCGGCAGTTCGGCCACGGCGCCGACCTTGGTCAGCCCGATGGTCGAACCTTCGCGCGCCGGCTTGACGATCAGCGGCAGGCCGAGCCGCGCCGCCACCCCCGCCCAGTCGCTGCCGGCGTCGATTACCTCGAAGCGCGGCGTCGGGATGCCGGCCGCGGTCCACACCATTTTCGTGCGCACCTTGTCCATCGCCAGTGCCGAAGCCATCACGCCGCTGCCGGTATAGGGAATGCCCATCAGCTCCAGCGCGCCCTGCACCGTGCCGTCCTCGCCGTAGCGGCCGTGCAGCGCGATGAACACGCGGGAATAACCCTCGCGCCTGAGGTCGAATATCTCGCGTTCCGCCGGATCGAAGGCATGCGCATCGAGCCCGGCACCGCGCAGCGCGTCGAGCACGTTGCGCCCGCTCATCAGCGAAATCTCGCGCTCGGCACTGCGTCCGCCGAACAGCACGGCGATCTTCCCGTAGGCGCTCATGCCGCCTCCCCGATCACGCGGACTTCGCGTTCGAGCTCGATGCCGAAACGCTGCCGCACCGTGGCCTGCGCAAGCGCGATCAGCGCCTCGATGTCAGCGGCGCTGGCGCCGCCGTCGTTGACGATGAAATTGGCATGTTTCGCCGAAATCGACGCACCACCGATGCGCCTGCCCTTCAGGCCGCTCGCCTCGATCAGCCTCGCCGCGTGGTCACCGGGCGGATTGCGGAACACCGAACCGGCATTGGGCATGCCCAGCGGTTGCGTCGCGATGCGTTTCGCCAGCAGCTCCTTGATGCGCGCCCGCGACTGCGCAGCGTCGCCGGAAGCCATGCGGAAAGTCGCCGCGACGAACCACTCTTCGCCGCCGCCGCGCACCTCTTCCCCCGGCACGCTCGACATCTGGCGGCAGCGCAGCCCCACGCTGCGGTAAGCGATGTGGTAATGCTGCGGCGTGCGCAGGCGCAGCGTGCCGGCGCGGTCGATGGTCTGCACCTGCGCCACGAGATTCCAGGTTTCCCCGCCATAACAGCCGGCGTTCATCGCCAGCGCGCCGCCAACGGTGCCGGGAATTCCGGCCAGAAATTCGGCTCCCGCAAAACCGTGCAGCGCGGCGAGCCGCGCCACCTTCGGACAGGCAACGCCGGCCTGGGCGCGGATCTCGCCGCCGTCCGCGGTCGCAGTGATGTCCGTGCCGCGCAGCGCCCAGTGGGTGAATATCACGGTGCCGTCGAAGCCGCCGTCGCGCACCAGCAGGTTGCTGCCCAGCCCGACGACACACACCGGCTCGCCACCGGGCAAGGCACGCAGGAAGGCCGCCATGTCCTCGAGATCGGCCGGGGCATAACTGCGGCGCGCGCGCCCGCCCGCCCGCCAGCTGACGTGGCGGGCCATGGGCTCGCCGTGGCGAAGCTCGCCGCGCAATCCGGCTCCGGCCATCATCTGCAGTTCGCTCATGTCCATGTCGGGTTGTCGTTCGCCGGCGGCCTTTCCGCTCACGCGCCCTCCTTCGCCAGCCGCGCCGCAACCGTGCCGATCGACCCGGCCCCCATCGCCAGCACCACGTCGCCGTCGCGCGCGGCCGCGGTGATCGCCGCCGGCAGCTCCGCGACCTGCTCCACGAATACCGGCTCCACCTTGCCCAGCACCCGCACCGCCCGCGCGAGCGCGCGGCCATCGGCGGCGACGATCGGCGCCTCGCCCGCCGGATAAACCTCGGTCAGCAGCAGCGCATCCACGCTCGACAGCACGCGCACGAAATCCTCGAAACAGTCGCGGGTGCGGGTGTAACGGTGCGGCTGGAACGCCAGAACCAGCCGGCGGCCCGGGAACGCACCGCGCGCCGCGGCGATGGTTGCCGCCATCTCCACCGGGTGATGGCCGTAGTCGTCGATCAGGTCATAACTGCCGCCGCGCAGCGCAATCGCGCCGTAACGCTGGAACCGCCGGCCCACGCCCTTGAAATCGGCCAGCGCCTTGACGATCTTGTCGTCCGCGACGCCGGCCTCCATGCCCACAGCAACCGCCGCCAGCGCGTTCTGCACGTTATGCACACCCGGCAGGTTGAGCACGATATCGAGGTCGGGCAGGCGTTTGCCGTTCATGCGCCGGACCCTGAAACGCATGCGTCCCGCGTCAGCCGTCACCGACACCGCGCGGATCTGCGCGCCCTCGCCGAGGCCGTAGGTGACGACCGTTTTCGTCAGCCGCGGCATGATCGAACGCACATTGGCATCGTCATTGCACAGCACCGCGACGCCGTAAAACGGCAGGCGTTCGACAAAATCGACAAAAGCCTGTTTCAGCCGGTCCAGCGAGTGATCATAGGTTTCCATGTGGTCGGCATCGATGTTGGTGACCACGGAAATCACCGGCTGCAGGTGCAGGAAGGACGCATCGGATTCGTCGGCTTCGGCAACGATGAATTCGCCGGCGCCGAGCCGGGCATGAGCTCCCGCGCTCTCCAGGCGCCCCCCGATCACGAAGGTCGGATCAAGGCCGCCCTCGGCCAGGACGCTGGCCGCGAGACTGGTGGTGGTGGTCTTGCCGTGGGTGCCGGCCACGGCAATCCCCTGTTTCAGCCGCATCAGTTCGGCCAGCATCAGCGCGCGCGGCACCACGGGCACATGGCGCGCGCGCGCCGCGATCACCTCCGGATTGTCCGGCTTCACGGCGCTGGAGATCACCACGACGTCGGCCGCCGCGACATGTGCCGCGTCGTGGCCGATGCGCACCTGCGCACCGAGGCTGGCGAGGCGACGCGTGGCGCCGCCCTCACTGAGGTCGGAACCGCTGACCGCGTAGCCGAGGTTGAGCAGCACTTCCGCAATGCCGCTCATCCCGGCGCCGCCGATGCCGACGAAATGCACGTTGCGCACTTTGTGCCTCATGCCGGCGCCAGCTCCATGCAGTAATCGGCGACGCGGATCGCCGCATCCGGCTTGCCGGCGGCACGGGCGGCCCGCGCCATCTCCAGCAGCTTGCCCCGGGTCATTCCGCGCAGGACGCCGGCCAGCACTCCCGGCGTCAGGTCCTTTTGCGGCATCAGCAGCGCGGCCCCGCGGTCCGCGAGGTAACGCGCGTTGCGCGTCTGGTGATCGTCCACCGCATGCGGGAAAGGCACGAGAATGCTGCCGACGCCGGCCACGGCCAGCTCGGTCACCGTGGTGGCACCAGCACGGCACACCAGCAGGTCGGCTTCGCCGTAACGGGCGGCCATGTCATCAATGAAGGCGGGCACTTCGGCCTCCACGCCCGCCGCGCGGTAGGTTTCACGCAGGCGCTCGGCATGTGCAGCACCTGCCTGGTGCACCACCTGAGGACGCTCCGCCGCAGGCATCAGGGCGAGTGCCTGCGGCACCGTCTCGTTCAGCGCTTTTGCGCCGAGGCTCCCGCCGATCACCAGCAGCCGCAGGGGACCGCCGCGATTGGCAAACCGGGCTTCCGGCGGCGGCAGGTTGACAATGTCGGTGCGCACCGGATTGCCCGACCAGATCACGTCGACACGCCCTTCAAAGGCATCGGGAAATGCCGACAGCACGCGATCCGCCACACCCGCGAGCACGCGGTTGGCCAGGCCCGGAACCGCATTCTGTTCATGGATCAGCAGCGGCCTGCCGAAAAGGGCGGCCATCATGCCGCCGGGAAAGGAGGCATAACCGCCCATGCCCAGCACCACGTCGGGCCGGTGCCGGAATATCGCCCTCGCGCTTTGCCAGAACGCCACCAGCAGCGCCGCCGGCAGCAGCAGCTTGCGCAGCCAGCCCTTGCCGCGCACGCCGCCGAAACGGATCCATTCCGCCGCGTAACCCCGGGGCGGCACCAGGCGTTCCTCCATGCCGCCGCGGGCACCCAGCCATACCACCCGCCAGCCGCGCCCGCGCAGCACGTCGGCCACGGCCAGCGCCGGAAAAATATGGCCGCCGGTGCCGCCGGCCATGACGAGGATGGTCCGGTTCATACGGTAAACCCGCGCTGCATCTGGCGGTTTTCCCAATCGACCCGCAGCAATACCGCCAGCGCGCAGCAGGTGGCGAGGATCGCGCTGCCGCCGAAGGACAGCAGCGGCAGCGTCAGGCCCTTGGTCGGCAGCACGCCCATGTTGACGCCCATGTTGATGATCACCTGCACACCGATCCACAGTCCGATGCCCTGCGCCACCAGCGCGGAATACGGCCGGTCAAGATCGGCGGCACGGCGGCCGATGGCGAAGGCGCGGGCGACGATCCACGCGAACAGCATGATCAGCGCCAGCACGCCGATGAAACCGAGTTCCTCGGCGATCACCGCCAGCAGGAAGTCGGTGTGCGCTTCCGGCAGGTAAAACAGTTTTTCGACACTGGCGCCGAGGCCGACGCCGAACCATTCGCCGCGGCCGAAGGCAATCAGCGCATGCGACAGCTGGTATCCCTTGCCGTAGGGATCGGCCCAGGGATCCATGAAACCGATCACCCGCTGCATGCGGTAGGGACTGCTCCAGATCAGCAGCAGGAAGCCGAGAACCAGCATCACGATCAGCCCGGCAAACAGCTTCCAGTTCATGCCGCCGAGGAACAGGATGCCCATCGCGATCACGGTGATCACCGCGAACGCGCCGAAATCGGGCTCCCGCAGCAGCAGTCCCCCGGTCAGCAGCATCACCCCGGCCATCGGCAGGAAACCCTTGCGCAGGCTGTGCATGAAGGCGGCCTTGCGCACGGTGTAGTCCGCCGCGTAGAGCACCGCGCACAGTTTCATCAGCTCCGAGGGTTGCAGGTTGGCGAATCCGAGCGGCAGCCAGCGCCGGCTGCCGTTGACCTCGCGGCCGATGCCCGGGATCAGCACCAGCATCAGCAGCACCATGCCGAGCACGAACAGCAGCGGCGCGGCGCGCTGCCAGACGCGCAGGGGCACCTGGAACACGATCGCTGCAGCCACCAGGCTGACCAGGATATAGGCGGCGTGCCGGGTCAGGTAATAGACGGCGCTGTTGCCGGTGCTGCGGCTCGCTTCGGCGATCGCGATTGATGCCGAGTACACCATGACCATGCCGAAACCGAGCAGCAGAAGTGTCACCCAGATCAGCGCGCTGTCGTATTCGTCGCCTGCCGCGCGCTGGTTGACCGTGGCGTAGTACTGGCTCATGCGCACCTCCGCTGCAGGGCCAGTACCGCCTCCGCAAACACCTCGGCGCGGTGCACGTAATTGCGGTACATGTCGTAACTCGCGCAGGCCGGCGACAGCAGCACCGCGTCCCCCGGCTGCGCGGACCTGAAGGCCAGTTCCACCGCCTCATCCATGTCGCGCGCCCGGCACAACGGCACGTCATTCCCGACCGCGGCCGCAATGCGCGGTCCGTCGCGCCCGATCAGCACGATGGCCCGTGCACGACCGCGCGCAGCCGCCGCCAGCGGCGCAAAGTCCTGGCCCTTGCCATCACCGCCGGCGATCAGCACCACCGGCTCGCGCAAACCGGTCAGAGCGGCGACGGTGGCGCCGACATTGGTGCCCTTGGAATCATCATAGAATGATATGTTATTGATTTTATTGATATTTTTTACACGGTGCGGCAAACCCTCAAAGCGCCGCCAGCCCTCGACAATGGCTCCGTCGGCAACAGCGATGGCGCGGCACAACGCCGCCGCCGCCAGCGCATTGGCCGCATTGTGCAGACCGGCAACGCGCAGAACATCCACCGGCGCGAGTTCATGCGGACCGCGCCGCAGGGTGGTGCCCGCATTGCCGAGCCCCCAGTCCTCGCCGGCCTCCGGCGCATCAAGGCCGAAAGTCACCCGGCGCCGGCCGGCCAGTGCCATGCCGCGGCTCCAGGCATCGTCGCGGTTCAGCAGCTGCAGGCCGTCACCGCCGAAAATCCGCGCTTTCGCCGAGGCGTATTCATTCATGCCGTCGTAGCGGTCCAGATGATCTTCCGACAGGTTGAGCACTGTTGCGGCCTGCGGCCGCAGCGATGCCGTGCTTTCCAGCTGGAAACTCGACAGCTCGAGCACGATCGCCCCCGGCATCGGCGCGCCGTCCTCGATTTCGCCGAGTGCATCCAGCACCGGCAATCCGATGTTGCCGGCCACCAGCGGCCGCAGGCCCGCGGCAGCGCAGATTTCGCCGGCCATCGCCGTCACCGTACTCTTGCCGTTGGAGCCGGTGATGGCCAGCACCGGCGGCGCATCGCCGCGAGCGGCCAGCGACTGCGCGAAGAGCTCGATGTCGCCGACCACCGGCACGCCCCGTTTCGCCGCTGCGGCAATCGCTCCGCCGCGACGGTCGATGCCGGGACTGACCGCGATCACTTCGGCGCGGTGCACCTCGTCGTCCATGACGCCGCCCAGCAACAGCGGCAACCGGGGGTATTCCCGCTGCAGCACCTCCGCCGCGGGCGGCGCCGCGCGCGTGTCCGCGGCGACCACATCCGCCCCGTGGCGGTGCAACCAGCGCACCATCGACAGTCCGGTGTCACCGAGACCGACGACGAGAACACGGGCGCCTGCGAGGTCGAGCATCAGCAGCACCTCCGCGCATTCGCCGCGGATCCGGACGATAACCGGCACACCGCCGGCATCTCGGCAGTCGCTGGCATCAGGGGTTCCGTTCGCCGGCATGGGCATCTCATCGCAGCTTCAAGGTCGAGAGTCCGATCAACACCAGCATCATCGTGATGATCCAGAAGCGGACGACGACCTGGTTTTCTTTCCAGCCCTTCAGTTCGTAGTGGTGGTGCAGCGGCGCCATGCGGAAAATGCGCCTGCCGGTGAGCTTGAAGGAGGCCACCTGCAGCATCACCGACAGCGTTTCGACGACGAACACCCCGCCCATGATGAACAGCACGATTTCCTGGCGCACGATCACCGCGATCGTGCCCAGCGCGGCACCCAGCGCCAGCGCGCCGACGTCGCCCATGAACACTTCCGCCGGGTAGGCGTTGAACCACAGGAAGGCGAGCCCGGCACCGGCGATGGCGCCACAGATCACCGTCAGCTCGCCGGCACCCGGGATGAAGGGAAATCCGAGGTACTTCGCGAACACCGCGTTGCCGGCAACATAGGCAAAGATGCCCAGCGCGCTGCCGACCATCACCGTCGGCATGATCGCCAGGCCGTCGAGGCCATCGGTCAGGTTGACCGCGTTGCTGGTGCCGACGATGACGAAATAGGTCATCACGACGAAGCCGATCGCGCCCAGCGGATAGGCCACCTGCTTGAAAAACGGCACGATGAACTCGGTCTGCGCCGGCAGGTTGGTCGAATGCGCGATGAACAGGGCGGCGCCGAGGCCGATCACCGACTGCCAGAAAAACTTCGCCTTTGCCGACAATCCCTTGGGGTTGCGGTGCACCACCTTGCGGTAGTCATCGACCCAGCCGATCGCGCCGAAACCGACGGTGACACAGAGCACCACCCAGACGAAGCGGTTGCTCAGATCGGCCCACAGCAGGGTCGTCACGATGATCGACACCAGGATCAGCGCGCCGCCCATCGTCGGCGTGCCGGCCTTGACCAGATGGGTCTGCGGACCGTCGTCGCGCACGGCCTGCCCGATCTTGTAGGCGGCCAGCTTGCGGATCAGTCCGGGCCCGACGATGAACGAAATGACCAGCGAAGTGAGGCAGGCCAGCACCGCACGCAGCGTCAGGTAGTTGAACACATTGAACGCGCGGACATGCTGTTCCAGCCATTGCGCCAGTTCGAGCAGCATCGGCTAACCCTCCGCCCCGGAAATTTCGCAGGCGCGCACGACGCGCTCCATCCGCATGAAGCGCGACCCCTTGACCAGCACCGCGGCCTGCGGACCGAGATCCCGGCTGACCTCCGCCAGCAGATCCTCGATGCGCGTGTAATGGCGCGCGCCTTCGCCAAAGGCCGCCGCCGCGGCTGCCGCCAGGTCGCCCAGCGTGAACAGCCGGTGCACGCCGGACCGCCTCGCATAGGCGCCGACCTCCTCGTGGAATGCGGCACCCTGGCTGCCCACCTCACCCATGTCGCCCAGCACCAGCAGCCGCCGTCCCGGCATGCCCGCAAGCACGTCGATCGCGGCACGCACCGAATCGGGATTGGCGTTGTAGGTATCGTCGATCAGGGTCGCGCCCCGCAGGCCCGCCTTCACCTGCAGCCGCCCCCTGACCGCGGCGAAACGGGAAAGCGCGCCGGCGCAGACGGCCAGCGGCACTCCGGCCGCAGTGGCGGCGGCGATCGCGGCCAGCGCGTTGCGCGCATTGTGTTCTCCGGCCACGGGCAGCTCGAACCGGGCCTGCGCCTCCGGCGTCGTGACTTCCAGTACCGATGAAGAGGGGCCGCAGCGGCCGTGCGCGCGCACGCAGGCCGCGCCGCCCAGCCCGAAGTCGCGCACCTGCCGCGAAGCCGCGGCTTTTTTCCAGGTGGTGGCATGCGCATCATCACCATTGATCACCGCGACGCCGTCCTCCGGCAGGGCACGGATCAGGCTGGCGTGCTCCTCGGCGACCTCCGCCACCGAATGCATGAATTCCTGGTGCTCGCGCTGAGCGTTGTTGACCAGCGCGATGGTGGGCGCGGCGATCTCCGCCAGCTGTGCCGTCTCGCCCGGATGGTTCATGCCGATTTCCACCACCGCCGCCCTGTGCGTGTCGCGCAGCGACAGTAGCGTCAGCGGCAGGCCGATATGGTTGTTGAGGTTGCCCTGGGTCGCGAGAACCGCCGCATCGCCAAAACCGGCACGCAGGCAGGCGGCGATCATCTCCTTGACCGTGGTCTTGCCGTTGGAGCCGGCCACCGCGATCAGCGGAATGCTGAAGCGGCGCCGCCAGTGCGCGGCCAGTGCGGCCAGGGCCGCAGTGGTGTCGGCCACGGCAGCCACCGGCAGTGGCGCGGCGGCAGCGCGGTCGCGCTCGACCAGCGCGGCGGCCGCACCGGCGGCGGCGATCGCCGGGAGAAAATCATGGCCGTCGAAACGCTCGCCGCGCAGCGCCACGAACAGTTCACCCTTGCGGATGCTGCGGCTGTCGGTCGAGACGCCGGAAAAACGCACATCCGCCCCGTGCAGTTCGCCGCCCAGGATCGTTGCGGCAGTGGCCAGCGTCATCACCGTGCCCTCCCGGCCAGGACCGACCGCACCACCGCCGCATCGCTGAAACGGCGGCGCTGGCCGCGGATTTCCTGGTAGTTTTCGTGCCCTTTCCCGGCCACCAGCACGACATCGCCGCGCCGCGCCTCGGCCAGCGCCGTGCGGATCGCCTCACGGCGGTCGATGATCCTGCGGTGCGCGCCACGCACGCCTCCGGCAATTTCGTCGATGATTGCCGCCGGATCCTCGTCGCGCGGATTGTCGCTGGTGACGATCACCCGGTCGGCATGGCGTGATGCCGCCGCGCCCATCAGCGGCCTTTTGCCGCGATCACGGCTGCCGCCGCAACCGAACACGCAGAACAGGCGGGCCTTGGTGCCGGCGATGCCGCGCAGCGCGTGCAGCATCTTTTCAAGCGCGTCCGGGGTGTGCGCGTAGTCAACCACCACCAGCGGTGCTTGTCCGCCGCCGTAGCGCTCGGTGCGCCCCGGCACGGGGCCGACTTTTTCCAGCGCGGCCACCGAACGCTCGAGATCCATGCCGCTCGCCAGCAGCACCGTCAGCGAACCGAGCAGGTTGGCCGCGTTGAAGCCGCCGATCAGCGGGCTGCGCAGCCTGGCCCTGCCCCAGGGCGATGCGATCTCGAAGGCCATGCCGTCGAGGCCGAGCCTGAGATTGCGTCCTTCGACGCAGTCCCTGCGCGAACGCGCGGCATTGCGGCCGAAGCCGTAACCGATCAGGTCCGCGCGGCGGTGTTTCCAGCGCAGCGCGAGTTCGCGTCCGAAGGCATCATCGAGATTGACCACTGCACGGCCCAGTGTCGGCCAGCGGAAGAGTTTCGCCTTTGCGGCCTTGTAGTTCCGCATCGTGCCGTGATAGTCGAGATGGTCGCGGCTCAGGTTGGTCAGCATCGCGACGTCGAACTCGACGCCGGACAGCCGGTGCTGGTCGAGCCCGTGGGATGACACCTCCATGCACACCGCGCGCGCACCGGCACGGGCGAGGCCGCGCATGCGCGCCTGCAGCGTGACCGCATCCGGCGTGGTGTTGGCATGCGCATCCAGCCGTCCCGGAAAACCGCTGCCCAGCGTGCCGATCACGGCGCACCTGCGCCGCAGCCGGGTCAGCGACTGCGCGATCCACTGGCTGCAGGAGGTCTTGCCGTTGGTTCCGGTGACGCCCACCGTCCACAGCCTTGCGCTGGGCCTGCCGTAGATTTCGGCGGCGATGACGCCCGCCTCCCGCCGCAGGCGCGGAATGCCGAGATTCGGCACCCGCCATCGCGCGTTCCAGGCATAACCATCCGCGCTGTCCCACAGCACCGAGGCGGCGCCATTGGCAACCGCCTGGGCGATGTAGTCCCGGCCATCGCGGGCCTCGCCGGGATAGGCCACGAAAGTGTCGCCGGCCCTGACCGCGCGGCTGTCGACGACCAGCCGGCGCACCCCGAGCCTGCGCACGGCCTGGAGATCCACGGCCATCAGACCTCCTCCCGCACCAGGGGTGCGTCTTCGGGCGCCAGCATCGTCGTCCTGCCGGGCGCATCGGGCGGGACCGCCAGGAAACGCAGCGTGCCGGCGGTCACCTGGCTGAACACCGGCGCCGCCACCGCGCCGCCGTAATGCTGGCCGGCCGACGGCTCGTCGATCATCACCGCGACAATGATCCGCGGCTGCGATGCCGGCGCCATGCCGACGAACGACGACACATAACGATTGGCGGCATATCCCTTGCCTTCGAGCTTGTGCGCCGTGCCGGTCTTGCCGGCGACGGTATAGCCCGACACCTGCGCGCCGGGCGCCGTGCCGCCGGGTTGCGCCGCCATTTCCAGCATCCGGCGCACCGCCAGCGCAGTCTGCGCCGAAACCACGCGTGTCCCCTGCGCGGGGCTGTCGCGCTTGAGCAAAGTCACCGGATACAGAACGCCGTCGGAGGCGAATATGGTGTAGGAACGCGCGAGCTGCAGCAGCGATACCGAGATGCCGTAGCCGTACGACATCGTGGCCTGCTCGATCGGCTTCCAGGTCTTGTGGGCGCGCAGCCGCCCGGAAACCTCGCCCGGGAATCCGGAGCGCGGCGGCGCGCCGAAGCCGGCGCGGCTGAACAGGCTCCACAGCATCTCGGAGGGCATGGCCAGCCCCATCTTGGCGGTGCCGACGTTGGACGATTTCTGGATCACCTGCGCCACCGTCAGCGCGCCCTGCGGATGCGCGTCGCGGATGGTGCGGCTGCCGATGGTCAGCTGGCCCGGCGCGGTCTGGATCACGGTGCCCGCCTCGAACAGCCCCGCCTCCAGGGCTGCCGCGGCGGTGAAGGGTTTCAGCGTGGAGCCCGGTTCGAACAAATCGGTGACTGCGCGGTTGCGGGTGCGCTGGGCGTCCAGCCTGCCGCGGTTGTTCGGGTTGTACGCCGGCAGGTTGGCCATCGCCAGGATTTCCCCGGTGGCAACGTCAAGCACGACGATGCCGCCGGCTTTCGCGCGGTGGGCCGTCACCGCCGACTTCAGTTCGCGGAATGCGAGATACTGGATGCGGGCATCGATAGACAGGCGCAGCTGCTGCCCGTTCTGCGGCACGCGGATGCTTTCCACGTCCTCGACAATGCGGCCAAGACGGTCCTTGATCACGCGCCGGCTGCCGGCCTTGCCGGCCAGCGACTCCTCGAACGCGAGTTCCAGCGCCTCCTGCCCCTTGTCGTCGACACCGGTGAAACCGATGATGTGCGACATCACCTCGCCGGCGGGGTAATAACGGCGGTGTTCGCGCTGCAGGAATACGCCGGGGATGCCGAGCTGGACGACACGTTCGGCCTGGTCCGGCGGCAGCTGGCGCTTGAGATAGACAAACTCGCGCCGGGTGTCCGAGAGGCGCGCACGCAGTTCGTCATTGCTGATGCCCAGCAGCTGGGCGAGCCGGCGCAATGCGGCCGGATCCGCCTCGACATCGGCCGGGCTGGCCGCCACCGATTCGACGGGCGTCGAAATCGCCAGCGGTTCGTTGTTGCGGTCGACGATCATGCCGCGGCTGGCGCCGATCTCGACCACCCGCGAATAACGCGACTCCCCCTTGCGCTGCAGGAAATCGTTGTTCAGCGCCTGCAGCCACAGCGCCCTCCCGGCAAGCCCGACAAACCAGGCGCCGAGCAGCAGCAGCAGCAGATTTGCGCGCCAGCGCGGCAGGCTGGGCGATTGTTCGCGCGCGGGCTGCGGCTTCACTGCGCGTTCTCCGTGCGCGCCGCCGGCACCACCTCGATGCGCCCCTGGTGCGGCAGTCGCATGCCGAGCTCGCGGGTGGCGATGCGCTCGATGCGGCTGTGTGTCGCCCAGGTGCCCTGTTCGAGCTGCAACTGCCCCCATTCGTCATCAAGCTGCTTCGCCGCGGCCTGCTCTTTCTGCAGTTCGACGTACAGCTTGCGCGCCTTGTGCTGCGCGGTGACCAGCGCAGACGCGCAGAAGATCAGCGCGGCGAACAGGATGAAGGCCAGGCGCGCGGTCAAGCAGCCTCCGCTCCGGTGCGTTCCGCAACCCGCATCACTGCGCTGCGCGCGCGCGGATTCGCGGCCACTTCCTGCGCCGCGGGACGCCGGGCGCGGCCGACGAGCCGCATCCTCGGCTGCGGCAGGTCGCGGGCGCGCACCGGCAGCCGGGCCGGCAGGGTGTCGGCACGCGACTCGGCGCGCAGGAAACGTTTGACGATCCTGTCCTCGAGGGAGTGAAAGCTGATCACCACCAGGCGTCCGCCCGGATGCAGCAGGGCCACGCACTGGGGCAGCACTACCGATAGCTCCTCGAGCTCCTGATTGACATGAATCCGTAGAGCCTGAAACGTGCGCGTCGCCGGATCCTGGCGTGGCTCGCGCGCGGGAACGGCTTCTGCCACGAGCGCGGCAAGTTTTCGTGTGGTGTCAACAGGTCCCCGCGCCCGAGCCGCAACAATCGCTGCTGCAATCTGTTTAGCAAACCGTTCTTCGCCATAGTCCCTGATGACCTCCCTGATGTCCGCCTCTTCCGC
>JAEYXO010000111.1 GCA_023431245.1 Pseudomonadota bacterium
GCCTCGACGGCATTCTCGATGATCGACTTCATTCTCGCGGGCAGCGCGTTGAACTTGCCCTTGTTGAACATGATCTCGAACTGCTCGGCGTTCTGGTGGAAGCTCTGCAGCATGCAGACCTTGGACACGTCCGGGAAACCGAGGATGCGGTCGGACGATGCGTTGTTGAACTCGGCGGCGTCCAGCAGGCCGCGGTCCATCGCCGGCACGATCTCGCCGCCGGGCAGCGCATTGACCGACACGCCCATCGCAGTGAACACGTCAATCGAGATGCCCACCGTGCGAAACTTCAGGCCCTTCATGTCCTGGGTTTTGGTGACGGGCTTCTTGAACCAGCCCAGCGGCTGGGTCGGCATCGGGCCGTAGGGGAAGGACACCACATTGGCGCCGATCGAGTTGTAGAGTTTTTCCAGCAGTTGCTTGCCGCCGCCGTACTTGTGCCAGGCCAGCAGCATGTTGGCATCCATGCCATAGGCCGGGCCCGAGCCCCACAGCGCCAGCGCGTTCTGCTTGCCGTAGTGGTACACCAGCACGCCGTGGCCGCCGTCGAGCGTGCCCTTGGACACCGCGTCGAGCAGCTGGAACGCCGGCACCACTGCGCCCGCGGGCAGCACCTCGATCCGGAGGTCGCCGCCGGTCATGTCATTGACCTTCTTCGCGAAGTCGAGGGCGTATTCGTGGAAGATGTCCTTGGCCGGCCAGGTGCTCTGCCAGCGCATGGTGATCGGGCCGGACTGCGCCTTGGAAATCATCGGGAAGCCGGCTATCGCAGCGCCCGTGGTGGCTGCAGCAGCGCCGGTCAGGAACTTGCGTCGGGTCGTGCGGCTGCCGGCAGATTTAACGTCCTGTTTCTTAACCATTTTTTACTCCTCCAGAGCGGTAAACGAACAAAACGGAAACGGGATTGCACGATCGTTTGTTATTTGTGCCTGTGCAATTCCGTCGTGTGCGGGAGCGTGACGATCCGAGCCGATTTCGCCATGCGCAACGCTGTGTTACATGAATTTCATCCTAGCGCCCCATATGCGTGAAATCAAGCATTTCCGGGCCATATCACATGTGCGACAGGCGGGCGGTCGAATACTGACCGGATGCTGACGGGACCGGCAGCCGGCCTGTTCAGCTCAGGTACGTCAGCAGGTAGGCCAGCAAGAGCGCCATCATCCACAGCGCGGTGGCACCCGTACTCCAGGTGCGGCCGAGCAGCCCGTCCGGACCGAAACAGCGCCGCAAACGCGGGGCGATGCCTCCGCCGCCGGCCAGCGCCGCCACCCTGCTCCGCAAACCGCAGTACGCCGACTCGAGCGCACGCCACAGTGCGGGTGCCAGAACCCGGTAGAACCAGTCCGCATCCAGGGTGATGGTCAGCGTGCGCTTCAGGTAATCCAGCATCACGAAAAAAGCCAGGCCCGAGAACAACAGCAGCTGCAGCTGCGTCAGCACGTGCGCCGCGGTGTACGGCTCGTAGCCGGTGGCATGGGGCAGCAGCCGGTAGAGCGGCTCCGGCCAGACACCGATCACGATGCACAGCACCGAGAACAGGATCATCGCGGCGCGCATGTTGGCCGGCGGATCCGGCGGACGCAGCCCGGAATCCTTCTGGAAAAACACGAACCAGGGGAACTTGATGCCGGCATGCAGGAACACGCCGGCCGAGGCCGCGGCCAGCGCCAGCCAGATCCACAGCAGGTGCTGGTCGGCGGCAGCCTGTGAAATCATCGACTTCGACACAAAGCCCGAAGTCAGCGGAAACGCCGAGATCGCCAGCGCGCCGATGATGCCGCAGATGCAGGTCACCGGCATGCTCTGGAACAATCCCCCGAGGTCCGTGCACTTGCGCCGGCCGGTCATGTACAGCACCGAGCCGGCAGACATCAGCAACAGCGCCTTGTAGATGATGTGGGTGAAGGCATGCGCCGCCGCGCCGCTGATCGCCATTTCGCTGCCGATGCCGGCGCCGGTGACCATGAAACCCACCTGATTGATAATGCTGTAGGCGAGGATGCGCCGCATGTCGTTCTCAAGCAGCGCGTAGATGATGCCGTAGAAAATCATGAACACGCCGATCCAGATCAGGATCTCGTTGCCGGGAAAACCGCGCAGCAGCACATAAACCGCGGTCTTGGTGGTGAAGGCCGACAGGAACACCATGCCGCTCCAGGACGCTTCCGGATAGGCGTCGGGCAGCCAGGCCGACAGCGGCGGCGCGCCGGCGTTGACCAGGAATCCGGCCAGCATCAGCCAGTGCCAGGGCGTATCCAGCGCCATGCGCGTGAATTCGACGGAACCGGTGTCTGCCACGTGGCCGGCGATGCCCGCCATCAGCAGCACGCCGCCGAACAGGTGCACCATCAGGTAGCGGAAACTCGCGCGGCTGGCGCCGCTGCTCCACAGCACCAGCGTGGAGCCGATTGCCATCAACTCCCAGAACACGAACAGCGTGAGCAGATCGCCCGCCATCGCGGCACCGATGGCGGAGCCCGCGTAGACAAAAGCCGCCGGCACTTCGAGCCGGCTGGGCTGGTTCAGTGCAAACAGGCCGCCGCCAAAGGCCATGATTGCAAAAATCGTTGCGAACAGCCGCGACAGGCTGTCCGGCGCCAGCGGCCGCAGCCTGTGTTCGAGGAACTGCACCGTCACCGCGGCCGCCGGGTCCGGCGCCTGCCAGACGAGCCACAGCGCCAGCAGCGGCAGCAGCAGGATCGCGGCGGCACGCAGCCGCCCGCGCAAGACCGCGACCAGCAGCCCGCCGGCCACCAGCAGCAGCCCCGGATGCAGCAGCAGGCTAGTCATGACCACCCTCCCGCTCGCCCGGATAGTAGTTGTCCGGCCGTTTCAGCAGCAGGCCGATCGCCTTGGCGATGACGATCAGC
>JAEYXO010000169.1 GCA_023431245.1 Pseudomonadota bacterium
TGGGCGTGCCGTTGTGCATGTCGATCTTGTGCGCAAATTCATGCAGCACGACGTTGTAGCCGTCGCCGCCATCAGCCTCCTGGGCGTCGCGCCAGGACAGGATCACCGGGCCGTGTTCCCAGGCCTCACCCGACAGCGGAGCGCGCACCTTGTGCATCACGCCGTGCTCGTCCATGTAGTCGTGTTCGACGATGAATTCGTCGGGATAAACGATGACCTCGACCCAGTCGTCGTAGAGCTCGAGGTCGAGGTTCAGCAGCAGCAGGCAGGCCTGGGCAGCGATGACGAGCTGCATGTCGCGGGTCATCTGCAGGCCGCCGGCGCCGCTGATGGCCTTGCGGTCGAGGAACAGCGCGGTCAGCTCGCGCAGCCTGAGCTGCTCGCCGGCGGACAGCAGCCGGAAAAAAGAGAAACGCGACATCAGGCGCAGCCACTGCGCATCGCCGATCGGCTGCCGCTCTACGGCGCGCGTGCGGCGCCAGCGGCCGAACCAGCTGCCTAGGCCCATCGCCTCAGGCGCCATCCCGGCCGTCGCCGAGTTTCAGCACCTTCGCCGTTTCCGGCGCCTCGTCGTCGAGTTCGACGCCCTCGATCTGCGCGAAACGCTGCGAAATCTTGCCGCTGGTGACCTGCACCTTCTCGACGTCGTCGTAGGCCTGGCGGATGTGCTTGGCAAGGTCCTTCATGCGGTCGTCAAAACGGCCGAATTCCACCGCCAGCCGCGACAGCGAATCCTTGATGACATGGATCTGCTTGCGCGTCTCGACATCCTTCAGCACCGCGCGCGCGGTGTTGAGCACCGCCATCAGCGTCGTCGGCGAGACGATCCAGACGCGCCTGGCGCTGGCGTACTCGACGGTTTCGGCATGGTGGGCGTGGATCTCGGCGAACACGGCTTCAGCCGGCACGAACATCACCGCGCCGTCCGAGGTTTCGTTGGGGATGATGTATTTTTTCGAGATGTCGTCGACGTGCTTGCGTATGTCGGCGCGGAACTGTTTCTGCGCCAGCGCATGGTCAACGTCGTTGACGCCGGCCTCGAACATGCGGTGATAGTTCTCCAGCGGGAACTTGGAATCCACGGCGACCAGTCCGGTCGGAGGCGGCAGGCGCAGCAGGCAGTCGACGCGGGTGCCGTTGGACAGCGTCGCCTGCATCTCCCAGGCGTTCGGCGGCAGCACATTGCGCACCAGGCCTTCGAGCTGCACTTCACCGAAGGCGCCGCGGGCGCGCTTGTCGCCCAGCAGTTCCTGCAGGCTGACCACGCTGCCGGTCAGGCTTTCGATTTTTTTCTGTGCCTCGTCGATGGTGGCGAGCCGGGTCATCACGCTGACGAAGGTCTCGTTGGTTTTCTTGAAACCCTCGTCGAGGCGTTCGTTGACCTTGCCGGCGATTTCGCCAAGCCGGGCGTCGATCTTGGTGTTGAGTGATTCCGTGGTCGCGGCCAGACGCTCCAGCAGTGCCTCGCGCTGGCCGCCCATCTCCTGGGTCAGCGTCAGGCGCAGCGCGTGCAGCACTTCGCGGGTCTGCTTCAGTTCCTCTGCAGTGGAGACACGCTGGCGTTCGCCGGCTTCGGCGACCTGGCCACCGATGCGGTCGCCCTGCTTCGTCAGGCCGTCATGCAAATCGCCGAGCATCGCGCGGTGTTTTTCCTCCAGCGCCTGTTGCAGCTCCAGCGTCATCCTTGCCGCGGCCTTTTTCTGCAGCATCAGCACCACGCCGAAGACTGCAAAAAAAGTCAATAAAATCAATAAGATATAAACTACGGGAAAATCGCTCATGGGTACTCGCTGCGTTTCGCCGAAGTATAGCCTCCGCGGTCGCGCCGCGGACAGGCCTCAGGACAGTTCGCGCAGCACGCGCAGCGGCGCAACGCGCAGCACGCGGCGCGTGCCGAGGTAACCCGCTGCTGCGACCCCGATGATGCTGCAGACCAAGCCCACCGCCCATACCGCCGGGCTGAAGCTGTAGCCGACGTTGATGATGCGATCGGCCAGTGCATAACCCAGCGCATTGGCACCGGCAGCGGCGATGACCCCGGCCAGCGCGCCGATCATTGCGAACTCGGCGAGGTTGGCACGGGCGAGCTGCGTGCGGCTCGCGCCCAGCGTGCGCATGATGGTTGCCTGGTAGAGGCGTTCGTCCTGGGTGCTGGCAATCGCCGCATACAGCACCACCAGCCCCGCCATCAGCGTGAACAGGAACACGAACTGCACCGCGCGCGAGACCTGGGTGATCATTGCCTGCACCTGGGTCAGGACCTGGGCGACGTCGATCAGCAGGAAATTGGGGAACTGCTTCACCAGCGCATTCAGCAGCTCGACGTTGCCGGGCGGCAGGTAGAAGCTGGTGACATAGCTCAAAGGCTTGTCCTCAAGCAGGCCCGGCGGCGCGACGAGGAAGAAATTGACATTGAAGGAGTCCCAGTCGACCTTGCGCAGGCTGGTGACTTCGGCGGTGAACACGCTGCCGGCGGCATCGAAGGTCAGTCGGTCACCGATCCTGATGCCCAAGGATTTGGCGATGCCGTCCTCCATCGAGAACTGGTCCCGGCGCTGGGGTTTGTCGCCCCACCAGCGGCCGGCCACCAGCAGGTTGTCGGGTTGCATCTGCGTCGCCCAGGACAGGTTGAACTCGCGATCGACCAGGCGCCGCGCGCGGTCGTCGCTGTAATCGGCGGAGGACACCGCGCGGTCATTGATGCCGGTCAGCCGCGCCCGCACCATCGGATACAGTTCAGGGGCCGCGATGTTGCGCGCGGCGAAGAACTTGTTCAGCGCCGGCACCTGGTCCTTCTGGATGTTGACGATGAAGCGGTTGGGCGCATCCGGCGGCAGGCTCGCCTGCCACAGCTGCAGCAGTTCGCTGCGGATGATGGTCAAGGTCAGCAGCGCCATGATGCCGATGCCCAG
>JAEYXO010000173.1 GCA_023431245.1 Pseudomonadota bacterium
GGCAGGCTTTGCGGCAGGTCGACCTCGATGTCGTGGTTGAAAATGTCGCGCGGGATGTTGACCACCACCGGCCCGCGGCGCCCGCTGTTGGCGATGCGGAAGGCTTCGAGGATGAACTCGGGGATGCGGTCGGGCCGCGGCACCGTCATCACGCGCTTGGTCACCGGCAGGAACAGCGTGTTCTGGTCGATCTCCTGGAAGGCGTCGCGGCCGAGGTGTTCGGTCGCGGCGAGCCCGGTGATCGCCACCACCGGCGAATAGGCGAACTTCGCCTGCGCGAGGCCCAGCACCATGTTCGCCGAGCCGGGGCCGGCCTGGCCGCAGATGAACACGCCCGGGGTCTGCGTCACCCGGCCGTAGGCATCGGCCATGTGCGCGCCGCAGTTCTCGTGGCGCACGCCGATGTACTCGATCTCGTCCTTGAGATCATAAAGCGCGTCATACATCTCCAGCGTGCTCGAACCCATCAGGCCGAACACCTTCTTCACACCGGCGACGCGCAGCGCCTCGACCGCGGCGACGCCGCAACGCATTTTTTTCATGGCCATTCCTGTTCCTTCCCTTTCCCGTTATTTCTTCAGCACATCCGGATTCGCGACGTTGATCGGCTTGCCGTCGATGAACGCCAGGATCTGCTCGACCGCGGCACCGTAGTAGGCCTCGTAGGTGCGCTCCTCGACGTATCCCAGGTGCGGTGTGCACACCACGTTGTCCATGCCGATCAGCGGATGGGCGGCGCCGAGCACCGGCTCGTCCTCGTAGACATCGATCGCGGCGCGGCCGGGGCGGCCCGCCTTCAGCGCATTGACCAGTGCATCCTTCGCAATGATCGGCGCGCGGCTGGTATTGACGATCAGCGCCGTGGGTTTCATGCGCCCGAGGTCTTCCGCGGTGACGATGCCGCGGGTGCCGTCGTTCAGCGGCAGATGGATCGATATCACGTCGGATTCGGCGAAAAAGGCTTCGCGCGACGGCGCGACCTCGTAGCCGGCCGCCTTTGCCTTGGCCGTCGAACCGTCGCGCCCCCAGCACCAGACGCGCATGCCGAAAGCCTTGCCGACCTGCGCGACGAGGCTGCCGATGCGGCCGTAGGCATAGATGCCCAGCGTCCTGCCGGAGAGCCCGCTGCCCACCGAACCCTGCCACTGGCCGCTTTTCAGGCGCTGCACTTCCTGCGGGATGCGGCGCAGCGCGGCAAGGATCAGCCCCCAGGCGAGTTCCGCGGTCGGATTCGGATTGCCGGCACCGCCGGCCGAGACCACGACGCCCTTCTCGGTGCAGGCGGCAAGGTCGATGTGGTAGGCATTGCGGCCGGTCTGGCTCAGCAGCTTCAGCTTCGGCAGCTTCTCGATCACCGCGCGCGGCATTTTCGAGCGCTGCTGGGTCAGCACGACGATGTCGGCGTCCTGCAGGCGCGCGGCGAGTTTCGCCGGATCCTTCTCGGTGTCGGTAAACGAGACCAGTTCATGGCCGGCCAGCTTTTTTGCGCAGTCGAGCCTGCGGAAGGCGTCCTGGTAGTCGTCGATGATGGCGATTTTCATGGTGTTACCTCCGGAAAAAACGGTTGATGACGGATTTCAGCGCCGCCGGCTGAGCACGCCGCCGGCGCCCAGCATCGCGGCGTTGGCGAGGAAGACCGGCGTCACGCCGAATGCGGTGCCGATGGCGCCGAAAAACAGCGGCACCACGATATGGGTCAGGTTGTTGATGCTCATGCGCAGGCCCAGCGCCTCGCCGGTGCGCCCTTCCGGCGCGCGCGCATAGATCATCATCAGCGTCAGCGGCTGGCCGCAGCCGGTGCCGAGTCCGAGCAGGAAGGCGATCATCGCGAGCAGCAGGCCGCTCTCGACCAGCGGAAACAGCAGGTAGGTGCCGGCGGCGATGAATATGGAACCCACCAGCACCTGCTCCTCGCCGAGCCGCGACACGATCTGCGGCAGCACGATGCGCACCAGGAAAGCCGCCGCCGCGAACATCGCCAGCACCATGCCGATTGCGGAGGCCGAGAGCCCGATCGCATGGCCGTAGATCGGCATGTAGAACTGGAACAGGTCGATGGCGGTCAGGATGATGCCGCTGGTGATCAGCGTGCGCCGCAGCGGCGCATTGCCCAGCAGGCCCACGGCATAACCGCCGGCCTCGTCGTTCTTCGACTTGCCCCCGCTCAGCGCCGCCAGCCTGGGGCCCGCACCGAACAGGATGAAGGCCGACACCACCGGGAACACGGCAATGCACAGGTAGCCCGCGGCATGCCCGAAGCTGTCGATGGCAAAGCCGGCGATCAGCGGACCGACAAAACCGCCGGAGGCGATCATCAGGCTCAGGTTGCTGAAGTTGCGGGTGCGGGCTTCCACGCTGCTCAGCATGCCGACCAGGCTCTGCATCGACACGTTGTAGAACACGAAGGAAAAGCCGATCAGCAGCGCCGACAGGTAGAGCATGTTGAGCGAGGGCAGCAGGCCGGGCAGCAGCAGCGACAGCGCGATGCCCAGCGTGCCCAGCGCCAGCGGCCAGCGCACGCCGAAGCGGTCGGACAGCTTGCCCGCGTACAGCGCCAGCAGCATCGGGCACAGCGAGTACAGCGCGACGATCAC
>JAEYXO010000195.1 GCA_023431245.1 Pseudomonadota bacterium
GGCGCGGATAACTGACCGCGGCGACGCCGATGTCCTGCAGCTGTTTCGGGCTCATCAGCGGCGTGGTCTTGCGCGGCCGCATGCCGAGCCCCATGTTGACGATCAGCGGCTTCGGCACGTTTTTCGCAACCTTGGCGATGTCTTCCTTCGACAGCAGCGCATCGGCGTACATCACGTCGGCGCCGGCTTCGGCGTACATATTGAGACGGCGGATTGCCTCGTCGACGCCGTGGGGGCCGGCGGCATCGGTGCGCGAGACGATGACGAAATCATTGTCGCGGCGCGCATCTACCGCGGCCTTGACCTTCTGCACCATTTCTTCCGCTGGTATGCAGGACTTGCCGGCCATGTGGCCGCAACGTTTCGGCCACACCTGGTCCTCGATCATCAGCGCAGCCATGCCGGCCTTCTCAAAGGCGCGCACGACGAAGTGCACCGTCATCGCGTTGCCGTAACCCGTGTCGGCATCGGCGCGCAGCAGCAATTCGGAGCAGTCGGCCAGCCGCCGCGCATTGTTGAGGTTTTCCTCGAAAGTCATCACGCCACGGTCGGCCCAGCCCATGCGGCTTTCCGACACGCCCGCACCGGAAATCGATGCGGTTTTGAAGCCGGCCTGTTCGACCAGCCGCACGCTGTAACCGTCGTAGACGCCGGGCTGGATCAGGATTTCCTTCCTGTTGATCAGCTCCTTAAACTGCTTGCCCTTGCTCGCCATCTGCCGCCTCCTCTTGGAATGCCTACCAGGCCACCGCGCCGCCGTCGACCGGGATGATTGCGCCGGTCATGAAATTCGATGCGGCCGACGCCAGCACCACGACGATGCCCTTCAGGTCATCCGGCCCGCCGGTGCGACCCAGCGGAATCTCGCGCTCGACGTTTTCCTTGTTTTTCACGTACATCTTCTCGTTGATCGGGGTCACGAAAAATCCCGGGCAGATCGCGTTGACCTGGATGTTGTGCTGCGCCCACTTCACCGCGAGGTCGCGGGTGAAATTGACCAGTGCACCCTTGCTCGAGCCGTAGGCGATCGAGTTGTAGGCCGCCGGGTTGCGGCCAACGAGGCCGGCGATCGAGGCGATGTTGATGATCTTGCCCCGCTTCTGCTTGATGAACTCGCGGCCGATGGCCTGCGCGCAGAGGAAGGGCGCGGTGATGTTGAGGTCGAAGACCTGCTGCCAGCGCTCGAGCGGCGTGTCCTCCGGCGGCGCCACCCAGGCGCGGCCGGCGTTGTTGACCAGCACATCGACGCGGCCGAATTTTTTCAGCACCGCCTCTTTCATCGCCTCGACCTGGTCGGCCTTGGTGACATCGCAGCCGAGGGCCAGCGCCTTGACGCCGATCTTTTCAATCTGCGCCGCCGCGTCCTCGCAGACTTCGAGGCGCCGCGAGCAGACCACGATGTTCGATCCCGCTTCAGCCAGACCTTTCGCCATTTGCAGGCCAATGCCGGTGGCGCCGCCGGTGACGACGCTGACCTGGCCTTCGAGGTTCATCAGTTCCTGGACTTTAGCCATCTCGATCTCCTGCGAATGTATTCAAAAATATCAATAAAATCAAATACTTATAAAACACCAAGGCGGAAAAGCATCAATCCTTCAGCAGCAAACCGGCGATGATGTTGCGCTGGATTTCCGAGGTGCCCTCATAGATGCGCACGATGCGCGCGTCGCGGAAAGTGGTCTCGATGCCGGCCTCGCGCATGTAACCCATGCCGCCGTGGATCTGCACCGCGGCATCGACGACACGCCCCAGCGCTTCGGTGGCGAACAGCTTGGCGGTCGAGGCCTCCATCGTGCCGCGTGCGCCGCTCAACAAAACCTCGATCGCGCGCTGCGTGAGGCCGCGCGCCGCGTCGCGCGCGACCGCCATGTCGGCCAGCATCCACTGCAGGCCCTGGTGCTCGGCGAGCTTTTTGCCGCCCTGGCTGCGGGTTTTCATGTACTCGGCGGTCTGCTCGATCAGCTTGTCCATCATGCCGCAGCATCTGGCAGATACCGTCACCCGCCCCGCGGTCAGCGTCTTCATCGCCTGCACATAACCCATGCCCTCGGCACCGAGCAGGTTCTCCGCCGGCACCTCGCAATCCGTGAAGGCCAGCGGCGCCGTGGTGCAGCCGTGCATGCCCATTTTCAGCTCGTTTTTGCCGATTTCGAAACCCGGCATGCCGCGTTCGACGATGAAGGCGGAAATGCCCTTGACGCCTTTCGACTTGTCGGTGATCGCCATCACCGTGAACACCTGCGCCAGTCCGGCGTTGGTGATGTAGATCTTTTCGCCGTTCAGGATGTAACGGTCGCCCTTTTTCACCGCGGTGGTGCGCATCGCCGCCGGATCGGAGCCCGCCTGCGGTTCGGTCAGCGCGAAGGCGCCGACCCACTCGCCACTGGCCATCTTCGGCAGAAACCTCTGCTTCTGCGCGGCATTGCCCAGCGCGGTGATGCCGGTGGTGCTGATGCCGGTATGGTTGCCGATCAGCGTGGCGAAACCGTAGTTGGTCCGCCCCATGACTTCCTCGATCGCGCACTTGCCGGCAAGGTCGAGGCCGCTGCCGCCGTATTCTTCGGGGATGGTCAGACCGAACAGGCCCATGTCGCGGGCGAGCTTGATGAGATCCTCGGGAATCGCATCGTTCTCCTCGATCCAGCGCGAACGCGGATCGACCTCGTCTCGGACGAATTTCGCGACTTCGTCGCAGAGCAGGCGGACTTCCTGGGAAACAGCCATCGGCACCCCTTTAAACCTTAATTAACAGGATGTGCAGGATATTCAGGATTAAAAACAGGACACAAGCACCGGGATGATCGATTCACGGGTCATATCCTGAACATCCTGTCCATCCTGTTAAATCGCTTTCAGTTTTTCATCCTGATCAACGCATCCGCCGCCTTCACGCCCTTGCCCTTCGGCATCACGATCAGCGGGTTGATGTCGAGTTCGGCAACCCGGTCCTTCAGGTCCACCGCCAGCGCCGACAGCTTCACCAGCGCATCGGCAAGCGCATCGACATCCGCCGGCGGCTTGCCGCGGGCGCCGGCGAGCACCGGGTAACCCTTGATCTCCTCGATCATCTCGCGCGCCATCGCCGGCGTGATCGGCGCCAGACGGAAAGAGACGTCCTTCAGCACCTCGGCGAAGATGCCGCCGAGGCCGAACATCACCGCCGGTCCGAACAGCGCGTCGTTGCTGATGCCGACGATGGCCTCGATGCCGCCGCCGACCATTTCCTGCACCAGCACACCGTCGATGCGCGCATCGGCCTTGTAGGCCTTCGCGTTTTTCAGGATCTCGTCGTAGGCCGCGGCCACGCCGGCGGCATCGGCGACGTTGAGCTTCACCGCCTTCGCCTCGGTCTTGTGCGAAATGT
>JAEYXO010000213.1 GCA_023431245.1 Pseudomonadota bacterium
TTTCCCGAATTCAGCGGCCGCGGCATCGATGTGCCCTCGACACCGGCGGCCCTGCTGCTGTGGCTGCGCGGCAGCGACCGCGGCGAACTGCTGCACCGCCATCGCGGATTCGACAACCTGCTGGCGCCATCCTTCCGCTGCACCCAGGTCATCGATGCCTTCACCTACGACGGCCGCGCGCGCCGCGACCTGACCGGTTACGAGGACGGCACCGAGAACCCGAAAGGCCGCAAGGCGGTGGCGGCCGCCGTCAGCCGCAGCAAGGGCATTGCCGGCTCGAGTTTCCTGGCGATCCAGCAATGGGAACACGACATGCCGCGTTTCGATGCCATGACGCAGCGGGAGCAGGACCACTGCATCGGCCGCCGCCGCTCCGACAACGAGGAACTCGACAAGGCGCCGGTGTCCGCGCACGTCAAGCGCACTGCCCAGGAAAATTTCGAGCCCGAAGCCTTTGTCCTGCGCCGCTCGATGCCCTGGGCCGAGGGCGCGCGCTGCGGCCTGGTGTTCACCGCCTTCGGCGCCAGCTTCGACGCCTTCGAGGCGCAGCTGAAGCGCATGACCGGTGAGGATGACGGCATCACCGATGCCCTGTTCCGCTTCACGCGGCCGCTGACCGGCGCCTATTTCTGGTGCCCGCCGGTGAACGGCGGCCGGCTCGATCTGGCGGCGCTGGGCCTCTGAGCCTCCCGGGCCGCCGGGCGGCGGCATCCGGCCGGCACAAAATAATCGCGTTTGCCCGCAGGCACTGCCTATATACTAGGCAGTCACTTCACGCCCAAGCGCGGGGCCAGGCATGCAGATGCTCGAACGCTGGATCGATATCACGGCCATGTGCACCGGCCTGCCGATGTCGGCGCCCGCCTGCCGTCCGTTCTGGGAAAACGTGATGTACGCCAGCGCGGCGATCGGATTGCTGCTGGCCGCCTGGGCCGTCTGGAAGTTCATCGACCACCGCCTGAAATACGCCGCCGCGCTGCGCGCCCAGGCCGAGCGCGACCGTGTCGCCGATGCCGAAACCATGAAGCAGCACACCTGGGTCGAGCCCGCGGACATTGCCGCCGACGTCACCGATCCCCACCTCGCCCGGAAAATCCGCCAGGAACTCGAGCAGCGCCGGCTGCAGAACCTGCGCAGCTGAACGCCGCGCTCAGCGGAAATTCGCCGCCCGCCTCGCCTCTCCCGTGAGCTGCAGGATGTGCATGCCCAGCCCGTGGCGGTCGACGATGTAGACATAACCGCGGTCGTCGACCTCGACGTTGTTGGTGGTCACCGCGCGTCCGCCGCCGTCCGGCACGTAATGGGCGATTTCGCGCGGCCGGTACGGATCCCGGATGTCCAGCGCGCGCACGCCGGCGTTGAAATGGGCGATGAAGAGGATGCGGCGGTAGTAGATATCGGTGAAATTCTCGTGCGAGGCGTGCGCGCCGATGCGGCCGGGCCGCGCGCAGAAATTGCCGGGTTTCGGATCAAAGGCCCAGGTCGATGCCACTTTCGGCTTTGACTCATCGGTGACGTCGATCATCCAGACCTTCTGCTGCGCGCCGCCGCAACCCTGGGCGAGCGCCTCGTTGGTCACGGCCACGAAATCGCGTTTCGTCGTGCGGCCGTCCGCGCCCCTGACCGTCATGCCGGTCAGGGGAAACGCGGTATGCGCGCCGTAGTCCGGGTCGAGGTCGAAACGGCCCATCTGCGGCGCCAGCAGGTTCGCGCGGGTCGGCGCCTTTGCGCCCTTCAGCAGTTTTTCGCGATCGGCAATCTGCAGGATGCCGCCGCTCGAAGTGCCATGGCCGAAATAGACCCGGTTGCCGGCGGGGCCGGTGGAAATCGGGCCATGCAGCCCCGTCGGCACACTCCCGCCCGCGCCGGGCTCCTGCCCCGGCAGGCCGTAATCGCGGATATGCCGGGGATTGCGCGGATCGGACAGGTCGAAAATCTGCGTCTTCCGCGACGTGCGCCAGCCGGGCACCCCCGACACCAGCCAGGCAATCCCGCTGTCGCATTCCCACCAGCTTTTGTGGGTGCCGCGCAGGCCTTCGCTGACCACCGCGACGCGCTGCGGCGGCCCCGGCAGCGTGACATCCCAGACCTCGTGCGCGGAATGCCCGTAGGAACGCAGCAGGTAGACGCGGTCGCGCGCCGCGCGCGGCAACGTGCGGCCGGAGCAGACACGCGCCATCTGCGCCTCGCCGCCGGGCGGACCGGGTATGTGGTGCAGCGTCTCCGGCTTCGCGGGATCGCTGACGTCAACGAGCAGCGTGCCGTTGTCCTCGCGCGCCCCCGTCACCGGATTCATTGCGCTGCCCGAGTGCAGGCCGACGTACGCGATCCAGCGGCCGTTCTGTTCGTGGATCACCGGCTGGTAGGCACCGCGGCCCTGCAGGTCGTGGAAACCGGCGAGCGCCATGTCGCGGGCCTCGACACCGGTTTGCGCGGCGGCCGGCAAGGCCGCTAGCAGCAGCAGGCAGACGAGGCGTATCAAGCGGACAGGGCCGCCCGCAGCGCATCCGGCAGCGGCACCGACTTCTGCTGCGCGACGTCGTACCAGACCAGCGTCGCAAACCCCTCGGCCGCGAGCTCGCCGGCGCCGAGGTCGCGCAGGCGGTAATGGGTCTGCACGCTGCTGCGGCCGATGCGGCCGGCGTGCAGCGAAACCTCGACATCCGCCGGATAACCCAGCGGCCGGTGGTAATGGCAGG
>JAEYXO010000226.1 GCA_023431245.1 Pseudomonadota bacterium
ACCTGCCACTGCTGGTCTACTGGCAGGCCGTGGGCGAAGCCCTTGCGCTGTGCCGGCCGCTGGGACTCGATCCGGAACGGCTGGTCAGCATTTTCGCCGATACCTCCGGCGGCCCCAATGTCCTGAAAACGCGGGGCGGCATGCTCGCCGACGCGATGCGCGGCAAGCCGCCGGCCGGCACCACCTTCAACATCGATTCGATCCGCAAGGACATGGCGACGATGATCGAGGAAGCCCGCGCGCTCGGATACGACGAGTTACCGGTCACGATGCGCGCACTGGAATGCTTCGACGCCGCCTCCCGCAAAGGCCTCGGTGACGACGACGCGGTGATGCTGCCGATGAACTGGCTGCAGTCGGGGCGCCCCTGACGGCGTCCTATTCCGCCTTCATCTTCCGCTCCCGGATCACGCGCTCGAACTTCTTCAGCTCGCTTTCCAGGTGGGCCGCGGTCTGCTCCGGCGTGGTGCCGATGGCATCAATGCCCTCGTTGTCGAAGCGGCCTGCCAGCTCCGGCGATTTGACCGCCGTGTTGAAATGCTGGTTGAGCAGGCTGACGATCTCGCGCGGCGTGCCTTTCGGCGCAGCCACCACAAACCAGGCGGCAAACTCGTAACCGGGCAACACGCTGGCAATCGTCGGCACGCCGGGCAATGCCGCCACCGGCTTGAGGCTGGTGACACCCAGCGCGCGCAGGCGGCCTGACTTCACGAAACCCGTGGCGCCGGCCACTCCGGAGAACGACACGCCGACCTCGCCGCTCAGGGCCGCGGTCAGCGCTGGACCACCGCCCTTGTACTGCACCACGGCGATTTCAGTCTTGGCGAGGTAATTGAACAGTTCGCCGGCGATATGCGGATTGGTGCCGGTGCCCGCCCCACCGTAGTTCAGCGCACCGGGGCGCGACCGGGCGAGGCTGATCAGTTCCTTGACCGACCGCGCCGGGACCGAAGGATGCACGCTGACAAAGGACGGGGTCGATGCGATGTTGGAAATCGCCTCGAAATCGTTCAGGACGTTGTATGAAATCTTGCTGTACATCAGGGTGTTGGTGACCAGCGGCGTGGTGTTGATCAGCAGCGTGTAGCCGTCGGGTTTGGCCTGCGCGACATACCCGGTGCCGATGATGCCCGAGGCGCCCACGCGATTTTCGATGACCATCTGCTGGCCGAGCAGCTTGGCGGCCAGCGGACCCACCAGGCGCCCCACGACATCGACAGTCCCTCCGGGCGGAAACGGCGCCACCAGCCGGATCGGCCGATCCGGGTATTTTGCGGTCTGTGCGTGCGCTGCCGGTGCCGCCACCATCGCCAGCGGCACGAGTGCCGCACACCATTTGCCGGTCATGATTTCCTCCCCACAATGAATTGTTGTTGCGGAATCATACCGCCGCCGAAGCCTCAAGTCAGCGCCGGTTGGCCTCCGCCTCCCCCAGCCACAGGTGCCGGCGCCAGAGCCAGCCGATCAACGCGATGACCGCGATGCCGAACAGGCAATAGAGACTGGCCATCACGGAATAACCCCAGGCGGCAATCAGCGGCCCGGCAAGCAGCAATCCCGGCAGATTGCCGTAGATCGCCATCATCCGGATGCCCATGATGCGTCCCCGGTAGCGTTCATCCGAAGTGCGCAGCAGCAGCGCATTGATCGGAATGAGCCCCATGGTCTGCATCATGCCGCCGAGGACCAGCACCGGTATGCCGGCGGTCGGATGGGTGGTCTGCGCAAACAGCAGCAGCGCAGCCAGCCAGGCCGCGCCGAACCCCAGCATGGCCCGGGCCGGCCTGAACAGGCCGCCATAACGCGTCATGATGATCGATCCGGCCAAAGCACCGCTCGCCGCGGCAGCGACCATCGTGCCCAGCGTGGTCTGGTCGGCGCCGTAAACCTCTTTCGCCACGTACGGCATCAGCCCGTTGAACAGCGGGAATGCGGTCAGGTTCAGCAGAAACGCAAACAGCATCGTCGCGCGCAGCTGCGGCGCGCGCCAGACGTAGACCGCGCCCTCGCGCAACTCCCGCCACGGCGACACTTTCACTGCCGCCGCTTCACTTTTCCGCGGCACCTGCCCGTTGCCGGCCTGCCAGGTCAGCACGAAGCTGATGACATAAAAGGCGACCACCGCCGCATAGGCCAGCGCCATGCCCAGCAGCGCCACCAGCCCGGCGCCGGTCAGCGCGCCGGCAATCCGCGCCGAATCCTGGGTGGTGCGCTGGATGCTCATCGCCCCCATCAGCTGCGAGGGCGGCATGCTTTCACCGACCAGCGCCGTACGCATGCCGATGTCCGAGGGGCGCACCAGGCCGAGCAGCGCGGCAATCACCAGCACCACCGCCGGCGTCACCGCATCCATGAATGCCAGCACCATCAGCAGCGAAGCCAGCACCGCGTAGAATGCGCGCATCGCGCACAGCACATTGCGGTGGCCGACACGGTCGCCCATGACACCGAACATCGGCGACAGCAGCGTGCCGATGTATTGAAGGGAGGCAAAAATGGTGAGCATCAGCACCGATTTCGTCTCGACCAGCACATACCAGCCGAGGATCAGCATCTCCATTTCGAAGGCCCAGGATGTGGCCAGGTCGGCCGGCCACTGGAAACGGAAACTGCGGATCCTGAACGGCGCCAGCGCCGAAACCCGTGTTGCCTCCGTCATGGCTTCAGTCGAGCAGCATCAGCCAGTCGACGGCAGTGGCGCCCTGCGGCCCGGCGAGCACCGGGTTGAGGTCCAGCTCCGCCAGCCGCGGACCCGCGGCGGCACCGAAGCGCGACACCGCGCTGACCATCCGCGCCAGCGCCAACCGGTCCACCGGCGGCTTGCCGCGCACCCCGTCGAGCAGCACCCGGCTCTTGAGTTCATCCAGCATCCGCAACG
>JAEYXO010000250.1 GCA_023431245.1 Pseudomonadota bacterium
CCAGAGCCTCGCCAAGCCGAAGGCTGAAGCGAAGCCGGCAGCCAAGAAGCCCGCTGCCAAGCGCTAAGCTGCACAGCAACACCAAAAAGCCCTGCTTCGGCAGGGCTTTTTTTTTGCACTACAATGCCGTTCACTCCTGTCTGCAACTACATGCCTGCAACAATCCTCATCGAACCGCGCTGGGTGATACCGGTGGAGCCGGCGGCAACCGTGCTCGAAGCGCACGCCGTGGCCGTGGAAGGCCGGCATATTGCCGCCGTCCTGCCGGTCACCGAAGCCGTGAAGCGTTACCCGGATGCCGAGCGGATCCCGCTGCCCGGCCGCGCGCTGGTTCCCGGGCTGGTCAACCTCCATACCCACGCCGCGATGGCGCTGATGCGCGGCATGGCCGACGACCTGCCCCTGATGGACTGGCTGCAGAACCACATCTGGCTGGCCGAAGGGCGGCTGGTATCGGACGAATTCGTGCATGACGGCACCCTGCTGGCCTGCGCTGAAATGCTCCGCGGCGGCATCACCTGCTTCAATGACATGTATTTCTTTCCCGAAGCGGCAGCACGCGCGGCACTGCAGGCCGGCATGCGGGCCGCGCTGGGCATCATCACCATCGAATTCCGTTCGGCCTACGCCAACGACGCCCAGGACTACCTGGCCAGGGGCATGGCGCTGCGCGACCGGCTGCGGGACGAACCGCTGCTGTCGTTCTGCCTCGCGCCGCACGCGCCGTTCACGGTGTCCGACGACAGCTTCGCGCAGATCGCCACCTACGCCGGCGAACTCGATCTGCCGGTGCACATCCACATCAACGAAACCGCGCAGGAAATCACCGAAAGCCTGGCGAAGCACGGCCTGCGTCCGCTGGCGCGGCTCGAGAAGGCCGGCCTGCTGGGACCGGGGCTGATCGCGGTGCACAGCGTGCACCTCGACGAACAGGAAATCGCGCTGTTCGCCCGTCACGGCTGTTCGGTGGCGCACTGCCCCTCGTCCAACCTGAAACTCGCCAGCGGCATCGCACCCGTCGCAAAGCTGCTGCAGGCCGGCATCAATGTCGGCCTCGGCACGGACGGCGCCGCCAGCAACAACCGGCTCGACCTGTTCGCCGAAATGCGGCTGGCCGCGCTGCTCGCCAAGGGCAGCAGCGGTGATGCCACCGTGATGCCCGCCCACCGGGCGCTGGAATGCGCCACCCTCGGCGGCGCGCGTGCACTCGGCCTGCAGGACCGCATCGGCTCCATCGAACCCGGCAAACTCGCCGACCTGACCGCCGTCAATCTGGAGGCAACCGAACTGTCCCCCTGTTACGACCCGGTCTCCCACCTGGTCTACGCCGCCGGCCGCGAACATGTCAGCGACGTCTGGATCGACGGCGTGCGGCAACTTGCGGACGGCACCCTGCTCCGGCTCGATGAAGCCGCGATCCGCGCCAGGGCGCGAAACTGGCAACACAGGATCCTTCCTTCATGAGCACCAACGTCGACCCTGCCGAACTGCAGAAATTCAGCGAACTCGCCCACCGCTGGTGGGATCCGCACAGCGAATTCCGTCCGCTGCATGAAATCAACCCCCTGCGCCTCGACTATATCGACGGCATCGCGGCCTTGCGCGGCAAGACCGTGCTGGACGCCGGCTGCGGCGGCGGCATCCTCGCCGAAGCCATGGCGGCCCGCGGCGCACGGGTCACCGGCATCGATCTCGCCGACAAACCGCTGAAGGTCGCCCAGCTGCACCTGCTTGAATCGAAGCTGGACGTGAACTACCGCAACATCGCCGTCGAAGCCCTGGCGCAGGAAGCGCCGGGCAGTTTTGACGTCGTGACCTGCATGGAAATGCTGGAACACGTGCCCGACCCGGCTTCGACCGTGCGCGCCTGCGCCGCGCTGCTGAAACCGGGCGGCCATGCCTTCTTTGCGACCCTCAACCGCAATCCCAAGTCCTACCTGTTCGCGATCATCGGCGCCGAATACGTGCTGAAACTGCTGCCGCGCGGCACCCATGATTACGCCCGCTTCATCAAGCCCTCCGAACTCGCGGCCACCTGCCGCAGCGCGGGGCTCGAGGTCGGCGGCCTGATCGGCATGACCTACAACCCCTTCAGCAAGGTCTACGCGCTCGAAGCGGACACCAGCGTCAACTACATCCTCCACGCCCGGAGGCCGCCGCCATGACCGCGGCGGTCCTGTTTGACCTCGACGGCACTTTCGCCGATACCGCACCCGACCTCGGCCTGGCGGTCAATGCCATGCGCGCCGCGCGCGGCCTGGCGCCCGTGCCGCTGGCCCACACCCGCCGCGTCACTTCACTGGGGGCGCGCGGCCTGCTCGGCGCCGGTTTCGGCATCACGCCGGAACATGCCGACTACCCGGCGATGCGCGAGGAATTCCTGCGCATTTACGAGAACAATCTCTGCCGCGAAACCGCGCTGTTTCCCGGCATGGCGGAACTCGTCGACCGGCTGGAGCAGCGCAATGTCGTCTGGGGCATCGTCACCAACAAGGCCGAGCGTTTCGCCCGGCCCCTGATGCAGCAGCTGGGTTATGCCGCCCGCGCAGCCTGCATCATCGGTGGCGACACCACGCCCCACATGAAACCCCATCCGGCGCCGCTGCTCGCCGCGGCCGAAGTGATCCGCATCGAACCCCGGTCCTGCATCTACGTCGGCGACGACGAACGCGACATCCGGGCCGGACGTGCCGCCGGCATGCGCACCGTGGCCGCCCGTTTCGGCTACCTCAACGGCAGCAACCCCGAAGAATGGGGCGCCGACTGCATCGTCTCCACTCCGCTCGATATAGAAAATATCGTTTATAATCAATAATTTATATTATATTCCTTCTGTCGCACATGCATGCGATAATCGCGCGGCGCAAGGCCGGCACTTGAACTTCGGCCCTGCGGCGCAATCTGAAGAAACATGGGGGCGACCCGGTTTCGACGTGGGTCACAAAGCAGCACAGGGCATGCCAAGGTCCAGTCACCTTGTAAATCCGCTGGAAATCTATACACGCCAACGACGAGCGTTATTCTCTCGCCGCCTAACACCGGCGAGACGTTGCACTGATCTGCTGATGGATCAGGCCCCGAGAGGGGTGCAACGTCATTTACATCAGCCTCTCTGCAGGGTTTGGTCGCTTAATCCTGCGGATCCGTCGAAGCGACTAGCCGAACACCAGCCTGCCGGTTGGCGGGTGCGAGGCGAAACCCAAACAACCAGGCTAAGCATGTAGTCCTGACTGTGGAGGGCTTGCGGACGCGGGTTCGATTCCCGCCGCCTCCACCATTTTCGCGGTTTGCCCGGATCATCCCGGGCCACCCGGGGCGCCTGTTCAGGAACAGGCAGAAGCCCAAGGCATGACGTACACCACGGACCGGCGCCACACGACCTGTGGCCGCATCAGGCGGAAACCTGCCGCCGATTGCCTCCCGTCCGGTTCAGCCGCCCGATTCAGCCGCACCGCGATCACGCACCAGCGCTTCCGCCAGTTCGGCGGCACGACCCTCATCAATGACTTCGAGTCCGCCTGCTCCGATGCGGTAGATGCCGGCCTCGGTCACGATGAAATCCATCGGAATGTCGTAGGCCTGCGGGTGAATCGTGTCGATGCGCGACAGTTCGAAGGCGACGCCGATTTTCAGCGGCTCCGGCTTGAT
>JAEYXO010000277.1 GCA_023431245.1 Pseudomonadota bacterium
GCTGATCCCGATCACCTACGGCATGAACCCGACCTCGGCGCTGATCATGATGGCCGGCATCTACTACGGCGCCAAGTACGGCGGCTCGACCACGGCGATCCTGATCCGCACGCCCGGCGAAGCCGCCTCGGTGATGACCTCGATCGACGGCTACGAGATGGCGAAGAAGGGGAGGGCGGGCGCCGCCCTCGCGGTGTCCGCGATCGGCTCCTTCATCGCCGGCACCATCGGCGTTATCGGCCTCACGCTGTTCGCGGTGCCGCTGACTTCGATGGCCCTGAAGTTCGGGCCGGCCGAATACTTCACGCTGATGCTGTTCGCGATGACCGCGGTATCGACGCTGACCGGGAAATCGCCGGCCAAGGGCGTGATTGCGACCATCATCGGCCTGATGATCGCCACCATCGGCATTGACCTGCAAAGCGGGCAGGCGCGTTACACGATGGGCATTCCTGAATTCCAGGACGGTGTCGGCTTCGTGGTGGTGGTGGTCGGCCTGTTCGCGATGGCGGAAGTGCTGCGCGGGCTGGAAGGCATCTACCGGGGCACCTCGGCCGAGGCGATGAAGATCAGGGGCAAGCTGTGGCTGACGCGCGAGGAATGGAAACGCTCGATCGGCCCCATCTGGCGCGGCGGCATCATCGGCTTCGTGGTCGGGGTGCTGCCCGGCGCCGGCGGCACGATCGCCTCGATCATGTCGTACACGACCGAAAAGCGAATGTCCAAGCATCCGGAGGAATTCGGGCAGGGCGCGATCGAGGGCGTGGCCGGCCCCGAGGCGGCGAACAACTCCGACACCGCCGGCGCGCTGGTGCCGCTGCTGACACTGGGCATTCCTGGCGGCGGCGCCACCGCGGTGATGCTGGGTGCCTTCATCATGTACGGCGTGCAGCCGGGTCCGCTGCTGTTCCAGAACCGGCCCGACCTGGTGTGGGGGCTGATCAACAGCATGTACATCGGCAACGTGATGCTGGTGATCCTCAACCTGCCGCTGATCGGTTTGTTCGTGCGGCTGCTCTACATCCCGCAGGGCATCCTCTATCCGATGATCGTCGCGATCTCCGCGATCGGCGCCTACGCCATCAACGGCAGCGTCGTCGACCTCTGGCTGATCCTGCTCTTCGGCGTCATCGGCTACATCTTCGACAAGGTCGACATCCCGGTCGCGCCGCTGGTGCTGTCGCTGGTGCTGGGCGGCATGATGGAGCAGTCCTTCCGCCAGGCGATGACCATTTCCGGCGGCGACCTGAAGATTTTCTACGGCAGCGCGATCACGATCACGCTGCTGGTGATGTCGCTGATCTCGGTGCTGCTGCCGTTCATTATCCCGCGCCTGCGGGCGATGGGCAGCAAGGGCGACGAGAGTTGACCGGTTTTTCTAACGACGTTTCGGAGAATCAGGATTGAAAAAGGTAACTGTAGTACCGGGTGACGGCATCGGCCCGGAAGTCGTGGGCTCGGCCTGCGCCATCATCAAGGCCTCGGGCGCGAAAGTGGAGTTCGAGGAGGTGCTGGTCGGCCTGCGCGCCGAGAAGGAACTCGGCACGCCGCTGCCGGCCAGCGTGCTGGAGTCGATCGAACGCAACGGGCTCGCGCTGAAGGGGCCCACCCAGACGCCTTTCGGCGGCAACTACCGCATCTACATCGAGCGCATGCGCGGCGGCAAGGAGTGGCGCGCCGACTACCCGAGCATCGCCATCGCGCTGCGCAAGGAACTCGGCCTCTACGTCAACGTGCGCCCGGTCAAGAACTACCCCGGCGTCGCCTCGCGCTACGACAACGTCGACCTGGTGATCTTCCGCGAGAACAGCGAGGACCTCTATGTCGGCAACGAGCGCATGGTCGACGATGACACCGCCGAGGCGATCAAGCGCATCACCCGCGGCGCGACCGAACGCACCGCGCGTTACGGCTTCGAATACCTGAAGAAGACCGGGCGCAGAAAAATGACCATCGGCCACAAGGCCAATGTCATGAAAATGACCGACGGCCTGTTCCTGAAGGCGGGGCAGGACGTGGCGAAGAACTACCCGGGCATTGAGTGCGACGCCCGGGTCATCGACGCGCTGTGCATGGAACTGGTGATCAAGCCGGAGACCTTTGACGGCCTGCTGCTGGCGAACCTCTTCGGCGACATCGTCTCCGATCTCGCCGCCGGCCTCGTCGGCGGCCTCGGCGTGGCGCCCGGCGCCAACGTCGGCGAAAAGTGCGCGATGTTCGAGGCGGTGCACGGCTCGGCGCCGGACATCGCCGGCAAGGACATCGCCAACCCGATGGCGGTGATCCTCTCCGGCGTGCTGATGCTGCGCCACATCGGCGAGAACGACGCGGCGGGCCGCATCGACGCCGCGCTGACGAAGGTGCTGGCCGAGAAAAAACACGTCACGCGCGACCTTGGCGGCACCGCCGGCACCCGCGCCTTCACGGACGCGATCATCGCGAAGCTGTAAAAGCTGAAATCCTTCAACCACAGACGGCGCAGAGAACATAGGTAATAAACATAATAAAAACAAATACTTATTATTATGTTGCGCCAATGCGATGTGCGATTTTTGAAATTCTCTGTGCTCCCTGTGACCTCTGTGGCTGTTTTTGAATCTGATTCTGATCTGCTTTCTGGAGAAACTCCTTGGGTAAACGCATCGTAGTAGTCGGCGCCGGCGCCATCGGCGGCATCGCCGGCGGCCACATGACCCGCGCCGGTCATGACGTCACGCTGATCGATCCCTGGCCCGAGCATGTCGAAACCATGCGCAACCAGGGCCTGCATCTTTCGGGCATGACGCCGGAAGAGACGCACCTGA
>JAEYXO010000324.1 GCA_023431245.1 Pseudomonadota bacterium
AAACAAATACTTAAGACATGGCCGGCTCGAAGGAAATCCGCACCAAGATCAAGAGCGTGCAAAACACGCGCAAGATCACCAAGGCGATGGAAATGGTCGCGGCCTCGAAAATGCGCCGCGCGCAGGAGCGCATGCGCACCGCGCGCCCGTACAGCGAGAAGATCCGCAACGTCGCGGCCAACATCAGCCACGCCAATCCGGAGTACCGCCATCCCTTCCTCGTGGACCGCGATTCGGTGAAACGCGTCGGCATCATCGTCGTTACCACCGACAAGGGCCTCTGCGGCGGCCTCAACACCAACGCACTGCGGCTGGCGCTGAACAAGATCAAGGAACTCGAGGCCCAGGGCGAGGAAATCGAAGTCTGCGCGATCGGCAACAAGGGCCTCGGCTTCATGCAGCGTCTCGGCGCCAAGGTGGTGTCGCAGGTGGTCGCACTGGGCGACAAGCCGAACATGGACAAGCTGATCGGCGCGGTCAAGGTGATGCTCGATGGCTACACCCGGGACCGTTTCGATCGCCTGCTGATCATCTACACCCGGTTCCTCAACACGATGAAGCAGGAGCCGGTGGTGGAGCAGCTGCTGCCGCTGTCGGGCGATGCGCTGGGCGCACCGGAGAGTTCCTGGGACTACATCTACGAACCGGATGCGCAGTCGGTGCTCGACCAGCTGCTGACCCGCTACATCGAGGCGCTGATTTACCAGGCGGTGGCCGAGAACATGGCTTCCGAGCAGTCGGCGCGGATGGTGGCGATGAAGGCGGCCTCGGACAACGCCGCCAACGTGATCGATGAATTGACGCTGATTTACAACAAGTCGCGGCAGGCCTCCATTACCAAGGAGCTGTCGGAGATCGTGGGCGGCGCTGCAGCCGTCTGACGTTAAAAGACATTTTGATCTAGGGATTGACCATGAGCCAGGGAAAAATCGTTCAGTGTATCGGCGCGGTGATCGACGTCGAATTTGCGCGCGACCAGATGCCGCATATCTATGACGCGCTGAAAATGGATGGCAGCGAGCTGACGCTGGAAGTGCAGCAGCAGCTGGGCGACGGCATCGTGCGCACCATTGCGCTGGGTTCCTCCGACGGCCTGCGCCGCGGCATGATGGTGACGAACACCGGCGCGCCTATCTCGGTGCCGGTGGGTCCGGCGACGCTGGGACGCATCATGGACGTGCTCGGCCGCCCGATCGACGAAGTCGGCCCGATCAAGGCCGAGAAGACCATGTCGATCCACCAGAAGGCGCCCACCTTCGAGGAGCTTTCGCCGTCCACCGACCTGCTGGAAACCGGCATCAAGGTGATTGACCTGGTCTGCCCCTTCGCGAAAGGCGGCAAGGTCGGCCTGTTCGGCGGTGCCGGCGTCGGCAAGACCGTGAACATGATGGAACTCATCAACAACATCGCGACCAAGCACTCGGGCCTGTCCGTGTTCGCCGGCGTCGGTGAGCGCACCCGCGAAGGCAACGACTTCTACCACGAGATGATGGAAGCCGGCGTCGTCAAAAAGGACGATCTGACCCAGTCGAAAGTGGCGATGGTCTACGGCCAGATGAACGAGCCGCCGGGCAACCGCCTGCGCGTGGCGCTGACCGGCCTGACGATGGCCGAAGCCTTCCGCGACGAGGGCCGCGACGTGCTGTTTTTCGTCGACAACATCTACCGCTACACGCTGGCCGGCACCGAAGTCTCGGCCCTGCTCGGCCGTATGCCGTCGGCGGTGGGTTACCAGCCGACGCTGGCCGAGGAAATGGGCCGCCTGCAGGAGCGCATCACCTCGACCAAGACCGGCTCGATCACCTCGATCCAGGCCGTGTACGTGCCGGCGGACGACCTGACCGACCCCTCGCCGGCAACCACCTTCGGCCACCTCGATTCGACCGTCGTGCTGTCGCGCGACATCGCTTCGCTGGGCATCTACCCCGCCGTGGATCCGCTGGATTCGACCTCGCGCCAGCTCGACCCGCACGTCGTCGGCGAAGAGCATTACAGCGTCGCCCGCCAGGTGCAGGCCACGCTGCAGCGCTACAAGGAGCTGCGCGACATCATCGCGATCCTGGGCATGGACGAGCTGTCGCCGGAGGACAAGCTGGCGGTATCCCGCGCGCGGAAAATCCAGCGTTTCCTGTCCCAGCCGTTCACGGTGGCCGAGGTGTTCACCGGTTCGCCCGGCAAGTACGTGTCGCTGAAGGACACCATCAAGGGCTTCAAGATGATCGTCAACGGCGAGTGCGATGCACTGCCGGAGCAGGCCTTCTACATGGTCGGCACCATCGAAGAAGCGCAAGAAAAGGCCAAGACGCTGCAATAAGCGGCGAGGAACCCCGACCATGGCTGAAGCCGCACAAACCCTGCACGTCGACGTCGTCAGCGCGGAAGAGCAGATTTATTCCGGCGAAGCGGAGTTCGTTGTGCTGCCCGGCGAAACCGGCGAGCTCGGCATCTATCCGCGCCACACGCCGCTGATCACCCGCATCAAGCCCGGCGAGGTGCGCATCAAGCCGGCCGGTGGTGCCGCCGAGGAGTTCATTTTTGTCGCCGGCGGCGTGCTCGAAGTCCAGCCCCGCGGTGTCACCGTGCTGGCCGACACCGCGATCCGCGGCGCCGATCTCGACGAAGCCAAGGCCACCGAGGCGCTGAAGCAGGCCGAGGAAGCCCGCAAGAACGCCCAGGGCAAGCAGGAAGTCGCCACTGTCGAAGCCGAACTGGCGATGCTCGCGGCCCAGCTTGCGGCAATCCGCAAGCTGCGCGGCAGGCGTTGAACTTTCGGGATCCGGCAAAAGGCAGCTTCGGCTGCCTTTTTTGTTGCCGCGGGTGCCCGCTGTGGCTGTCGGCTTCATGCGATAATTTTTAGATGCGATTCCAGGTCGTCATACTCGCGGCAGGCAAGGGCAAGCGGATGAACTCCGAACTGCCCAAGGTGCTGCATCCGCTGTCCGGCAAACCGCTGCTGGCGCACGTTGTCGCCACCGCGCGCGAGCTGGCCGCCGAACGCATCTGCGTTGTCCACGGGCACGGCGGCGAACTGGTGCGTCGGGCAGTGACCGGCGACGACCTGGTATTCGCACTGCAGGAACCGCAGCTCGGCACCGGACACGCGCTGCAGCAGGCCCTGCCGCAGCTGTCACCGGCGCCGCTGACGCTGGTGCTCTACGGCGATGTGCCGCTGGTGCGCGCGGACACGCTGCGCGGACTTCTGGCCGCCGCCGGCAAGGGCATCGCCATCCTGACCGCGGAGCTGGCGGACCCCGCCGGCTACGGCCGCATCCTGCGCAACAAGGCGAAGCGGGTGACGGGCATTGTTGAGCAGAAGGATGCCACGGCAGCGCAGCACAGAATCCGCGAAATCAACACCGGCATCATGGTGCTGCCGACGGCGAAGCTGAAACAGTGGCTGCCGAAACTGCGCAACAAGAATGCCCAGGGCGAGTACTACCTGACCGACGTCGTGGCGCTGGCGGTGAAGGACAGGGTGCCCGTGACCGGCGTGGTCGCGGCGGATGCCGGAGAAACCGAGGGTGTCAACAGCCGCGTGCAGCTGGCGCAGCTGGAGCGTCTGCACCAGAAACGCCATGCCGCCCGCCTGCTCGAAGCCGGTGTCACGCTGGCCGATCCGGCGCGTTTTGACCAGCGCGGCACGCTCGATTGCGGCCGCGACGTAGCCATCGATGTCAACTGCGTGTTCGAAGGCGCGGTGGAGCTGGCCGACGGCGTCAGCATTGGTGCGAACTGCGTGCTCAAAGACGTCGTCATCGGCCCCGGCACCCGCATCGAGCCCTTCTGCCATCTCGACGGTGCCAGCATCGGCGCCGGCTGCCGGATAGGCCCCTATGCGCGCATCCGGCCCGGCACGCGGCTGGCGGCGGAAGTGCACATAGGCAACTTCGTCGAGGTCAAGGCGAGCGAAATGGGTGAAGCCTCCAAGGCCAACCATCTGGCCTATGTCGGCGATTCGACGGTGGGCCGCAACGTCAACATCGGCGCCGGCACCATCACCTGCAATTACGACGGCGCCAACAAGCACCGCACGGTGATCGAGGACGATGTGCACATCGGTTCCGACGTGCAGCTGGTGGCGCCGGTGCGCGTCGCACGCGGCAGCACGGTCGGCGCCGGCACGACGGTGTGGAAGGACACGCCGGCGGGCGGCCTTGTGCTCAATCCGAAAAGCCAGGAACACCGCGCCGGCTGGCAGCGGCCGCGCAAAGCGCCGAAAAAAAATTGAACGGGAGCGCCTGATCCATGTGCGGCATCGTCGGTGCCATCGCCCAGCGCGATGTAGTGCCCATCCTGATCGAAGGCCTGAAGCGCCTGGAATACCGCGGTTATGATTCGGCCGGCATTGCCATCAATGACGGCACACTGAAACGGCTGCGCAGCACCGGCCGCGTCGCCGAACTCGAGCGCATGGCGCAGACGGCCGGAGTCGGCGGCCCGCTGGGCATCGCCCACACGCGCTGGGCGACCCATGGCGTGCCCTCCGAACGCAATGCCCACCCCCATGTGTCGGGCACGATTTCGGTGGTGCACAACGGCATCATCGAGAACCACGACGAAATCCGCGAACGCCTGCGCGCGGCGGGTTATGTCTTCCTGTCCGACACCGATACCGAAGTCATTGCCCACCTGGTGCACCAGCACCGCAAGTCGGCGGGCAGCCTGTTCGAGGCCGTGCAAAAAAGCCTGCGCGAACTGGCCGGTGCCTACGCCATTGCCGCGATTGACGAAGCCGATCGCGGCCTTCTGGTCGTCGCGCGCATGGGGGCGCCGCTGCTGCTGGGGCTGGGCGAGGGCGAGAACTTTGCGGCTTCCGATGCCTCCGCGCTGGTTCAGGTGACCCCGCGCATCGTCTACCTCGAGGAAGGCGACTGTGCAGAACTGTCGCGCGAGCGCATACGCATCGTTGATGCCGCCGGTCATCCGGCGATCCGGCCCGAACAGCGTTCACAGCTGACTGCGGAAGCCGTCGAGCTGGGCCCGTACCGGCACTACATGCAGAAGGAAATCTTCGAACAGCCGATGGCGGTGGCCAATACGCTGGAAATGGTGACCAATGCGAGCGCCATCGCGCCGCAGCTGTTCGGCGCCGGCGCCGATAAAATATTCAATAAAATCAATGGTTTGGTGATACTCGCCTGCGGCACGAGTTATCACGCCGGGATGGTGGCGCGTTACTGGATCGAGGCGCTTGCGGGACTGCCCTGCGCCGTCGAGATTGCCAGCGAGTACCGTTACCGCGAGCCCTACAACGATCCCGATGCGCTGGTCGTCACCATCTCCCAGTCGGGCGAGACGGCCGACACGCTGGCGGCGCTGCAGTATGCGAAGTTGCGCGGCCACCGGCACAGCCTGTCGATCTGCAATGTCCCGGAATCGGCGCTGGTGCGCGCCTCAGACCTGCGCTTCCTGACACGCGCCGGCCCCGAGATCGGCGTTGCATCGACCAAGGCCTTCACCACCCAGCTTGCGGCGCTGGTGCTGCTGGCGATGGCGCTGGCCAAGCAGCGCGGCCGCCTGCCGCCGGCGCGCGAAACCGAACTGCTGCAGGCCCTGCGCCATCTGCCGGCGGCGCTCAGCCATGTGCTGCAGGTGGAGCCGGCGATTGCGGCCTGGGCGGAGCGGTTCGCACGCAAGGAGCACATGCTGTTCCTGGGCCGCGGCATCCATTATCCGATCGCCATGGAGGGCGCGCTGAAGCTGAAGGAGATTACCTACATCCACGCTGAAGCCTACGCCGCCGGTGAACTGAAACACGGGCCCCTGGCGCTGGTCGATCGCGACATGCCGGTGGTTGCCGTGGCGCCGCGCGATGCCCTGCTTGAAAAACTGAAATCCAACCTGCAGGAAGTGCGGGCCCGCGGCGGCGAACTGTATGTGCTGGCAGACCAGGATACCCGTCTGCAAAGCGGCGATGGCGTACACCTGATCCAGATGCCCGACCACGCCGGCCTGCTTTCCCCGATCCTGCACACCGTGCCCCTGCAGCTGCTGGCCTATCACACGGCCCTGCATCGCGGCACCGACGTCGACAAGCCGCGCAACCTGGCCAAGTCGGTCACCGTCGAATAGATTCCGCGCCTGGCGCGGCCGCGGGGAGAAACGGGTTGCCGGTTTCAGCGCAGGCCGGCTTCGCTGCGCACCTTCTGCACCAGTCCCTCGGTGATGGCGACGATGGCATTCAGGGATTCCGCCATGTTGCCGGAGGTCAGGTAGCGCCCGTTGACCACCAGCGAAGGCGTACCCGTGATCTGGTAGGCCCGGGTCAGTTTCGCCGCCTCTTCCACCCTGCGCTGCACTTCCGGCGAGTTGTAGGCCTGTTCCCAGCGCTCCCGGTCGATGCCGTTGCGCACCGCCCAAGCCGACATCACCTCCGGCTTGCTCATGTGCAGCTCTTCGACATGGTAGCCGTGGTAGACGCGCTGATGCAGGCGCTCGGCTTCGCCCAGCGCTTCCAACGTGTAATAGATGCGCGCGTGCGGCGCCCAGCTGTCGCGCAGTATTGCCGGGATGCGGCGGATCACGACGTCGGCGGGTTTGCGGCTGATCCAGCGCTCAAGGGCCGGCTGAAGGTTGTTGCAATGGGGGCAGCCGTACCAGAAAAAATCAATGACTTCGATGCGGTCGGCTGCGGCCACCGGCTGCGGTTTGATCACCCGGTAATCGATGTCGGCTCGCACCGGCTGCTGCGCGGATGCCGGCACGGCAACTGCCAGCCCCAGCGCGGCGACCAGAACCGCCGCCGCCCGCAGCATGGTTATTTGCCGCCCTTGTTCTTGCGTGCTTCGGCGATCAGGCCGTCGACCACCTGGAAAAAGCGGTCATAGTCGACCGTGCGGTCGGCCTTGAGGGTCATCGACGGCGCCGTCAGGTAGCGGCCGTCAACCACCACGGCCGGCGTTCCCGGAATGTCGTACTTGCGGGTCAGCTCGATGGAACGCTGCGCCTTGCCATTGACGCCGAAGGAGTTGTAGGTGTCGGCGAATTTCTTGCGGTCCACGCCCTTGCTGGCCGCCCAGTCGAATATGGCATTGGCGTCACGCAGCTGCTGGCGCTGCTTGTGCAGGGTCGCGAACATTTCCTGGTGCAGCTTGTCGACCATGCCCAGTGCTTCGATCGTGTAATACGCCCGGGTCATCGGGACCCAGGAGTCCTGGAATACCGCGGGCACGCGCCGGAACTCGACATCCGCCGGCTTGCGCTTGAGCCAGGCCTCCAGCGAAGGCTGCAGGTTGTTGCAGTGCGGGCAGCCATACCAGAAGAACTCCAGCACCTCGACCTTGCTGCCGCTGTCAGTGGGTTGCGGTGGCTGGATCGGGGCATAGTCCCTGCCCGGGGTCAGCTGGGCATGAGCGGATGCAAAAAAGAGGCTGAGGACGGCAACGGCGAAAACGCGCCGGGAAAACGTGGACAAAGACATGGCTGCTCCGGGGAAGGACGTTATTTGTCGGCGTCGCGCACCTTGATCAGCGTGGTGTCGATGCCGTTCTTCTTCAGAGTGTCACGCGTGCGGTTCAGTTCCTCGACATTGCCGTAAGGGCCTAGGCGCACCCGGTGCCAGACGCCCCGGTCGGGCAGCGTCGTGGTCTGGATCGAGGCCTGCACGCCGATCAGCGCCAGTCGCGCCTTCAGGTTGTCGGCATCCGGTGCGTTCTGGAAGGCGCCGGCCTGCAGGTAGAAGGATTCACGGGCGGCTGCCTTGGTTTCGCGCAGCTGCTGGTCGGTGGCCGGCTCCTCGACCCCGGGCAGGATCTTGTAGAAATCAAAACGGGGCTTGGCTTCCTCGGCCGGCTTGACCGGCTTGTCCGCCGTTTTTGCGGGATCGGGTGCGGCGGCTTTCGGCAGCTCGGATTTTGCGCCAGGCGGCTTGGACTGGAAAGGCGTGGGCATCTTGTTGATGTACCACGCGACCCCCAGTGCGATCGCCAGACCCAGCACCAAGCCGATCAGGATGCCGACGAACAGCGAACCCCCGTTGCTGCGGGAGCTGCCCTTGCGGTCACTGCCTTTGTAATCCCTGCTCACGCGCGCATCTTACATTTTTTCGGGTGCGCCCACACCCAGCAGCGCCAGCCCGTTCTTCAGTACCTGGCGCACGGCGAGTGCCAGCGCGAGGCGCGCCTGCGTCAGTGCCGCATCCTCGACGATGAAGCGCTCGGCGTTGTAGTAACTGTGGAACCCACCGGCGAGTTCCTTCAGGTAAAAAGCGATGTTGTGCGGCGCGAGGTCGCGGGCCGCGCCTTCGACGATTTCCGGATATTCCATCAGTTGCTTCAGCAGTGCCGCTTCGTGATCGGATACCAGGGGTGTCGTGTCGGCCGCGGCCAGCGCTGCAGCATCGCCGCCCCACTGCGCCAGCACACTGCAGACGCGGGCGTGGGCGTACTGGATGTAGTAGACCGGATTGTCGTTGCTCTGCGACTTGGCCAGATCGAGATCAAAATCGAAATGCTGGTCGCTCTTGCGCAGCACGTAGAAAAAACGCGCGGCATCGACGCCGACATCGCCGTAGAGTTCCTCGAGTGTGACGTAGTTGCCGCTGCGCTTGCCCATGCGCACGGGCTCACCATCGCGGAACAATGCGACCAGCTGGATCAGCGGCACGACCAGCTTTGCCGCGTCGCCGCCGAGCGCGGTAATGGCGGCCTTCACCCGCGGGATGTAGCCGTGGTGGTCGGCACCCCAGACATCGATGATCGAGTCGTAGCCGCGCGCCAGCTTGTCGGCATGGTAGGCGATGTCGGAGGCGAAATAGGTGTAGAGGCCGTTTTCGCGCAGGACCACGCGGTCCTTGTCGGCGCCGAAGCTGGTGCTGCGGAACCAGGTGGCGCCGTCTTTTTCGTAAAGATGCCCGGCGGCCTGCAGCCGCTCGAGCGTGGCGGCAAGCTTGCCGTCGTTACAAAG
>JAEYXO010000326.1 GCA_023431245.1 Pseudomonadota bacterium
AAGGCCAAGTTCGACAACTGCGCCGCGCGCGCGCTGTCGGCCGACAACGTCGCGCGGCTGTATGCAGCGATCCAGGATTTCGAGAACGCGAAGGATGTGCGCGAGATTGCGGCGTTAGCGGCGGGGATGGGTGGGGTGAAGCGGGTGGCCGCTTAATCTGTTGAGCCTTGGCTTCTCTCTCAAAAAAACAGCTGACGGAGAAAAATACATTCATTCGCTTTGCCGAGCGTCTCGGCAATAGCAGCGAATGGCTCATCATCGAAAACCGCCCCGAACCAGAACCAGACCTGCTTTGCCGTCACAAAACTGATGGAAACATCGCTTTTGAGTTAGTCAGCCTCACAGACCCTCTGATCGCCGCACTACTGGCCGCAGGCACTGATGCTTATCGAGGTGCACTCACAACATCTGCCCCATCCGAGCGGATCATCCGAAAAAAGCTTCACCGCCACTACAGGACTGCCGCCGCCAGAATCGATCTGCTCGTTTATACCGAAGGACGGCTGGTCACCCCAGACGATGTAATTATTCCAACCATTCTTCCCTAGTTTGACGCTATTGAGCATCAATTTCTGCGCGTGTGGTTCATGGGTGAAATCGAAACATGTTGTCTATGGATACGCGCCCCATATGAAACGAAATGAAATACGGAATTTATGCTCCCGTTATCCGCTGCGATTCTTACGGACCAAGATTTCTCTTGCATTCGACTATGATGCCGGCGCCACTTCCCGCTCTATCTTTTTCCCGATCGCCTGCTCTGCAACCCGCAGGTCGTAAGCCGCCTGCAGATTGAGCCAGGACCGCGCATCACCACCGAAGTAGCGCGCCAGCCGCATCGCCGTATCCGCCGTCACGCCGCGACGCTCGCGCACCACATCGTTGATGCGCGGTGCGGGCACGTTGAGCGCCTTGGCCAGAGCGTTTGCACTCATGTCCAGCGGCACAAGGTAGTCCTCGCGCAGTACTTCTCCCGGGTGCACCGGGCGCATGCCATTCTTGATCATCCGTTCACCCCGTCAGTGATAATCCACGATCTCGACATCTTCCGCCCCTGACACCGTCCAGCGGAAACACAGCCGGAACTGGTCATTGATGCGGATGCTGTGCTGCCCGCTACGGTCACCCTTCAGCGCCTCCAGCCGGTTACCCGGCGGCGAGCGCAGGAAGTCGAGGGTTTCCGCGGCATCAAGCAGCGTCAGCTTGCGCGTTGCCACACTCAGAATGGCGGAGAAACGCCGGCTTTTGCCCGTTTCAAAAAGGGCCTGAGTATCGGCACAGCGGAAGCTCTTGATCACCGGAAAATGGTATAACGCTTAACGTTAAACGTCAAATTATGACCTGCCGCGTTTCTCCTGCCTCCACCGCTTCCTCAGCATCGCCAAAAACTCCTGCGCCGCCGGTGACAGCGTGACGCCCTTGCGGCGGATCACCGCCAGCGTGCGGGTCAGTTTCGGTTCCACCAGCGGCCGGCTGATCAGCTTTGAATCCTTGCGTCCCGCCAGCGCCAGCATCGGCACGGCGATGACGCCGATGCCGGCTTCGACCAGGCCGAGGCCGGTCCAGAAGGAGTGCTGCACCTCGTAGGTCCAGCGCTGCTGCGGCAGGCCGGAGGGCAGGCCGAAATCGAGCAGCGCGCGGTTGCCGGAGAGGCGGCCGACGGTGATCACGCGGTGCTGGGCGAGTTCGGCCCATTTCACGGTTTTCCTTTTCGCCAGCGGATGGTTGGCGCGGCAGGCGAGCACGAAGGGATCGTCGAACAGCGGCTCGGCCTCGATCTCCGGCGCGTCCGCCCCGGACAGCGTCAGCCCGAACTCGGCCTCGCCGCCCTGCACCGCCTGCAGCACCTCGTTGGCGTGCACGTCGAGGATGCGGATGCGGTTGTCCGGATGTTTCGCACTGTAGGCGCGGATCACTGGCGGCAGCACCTGCAGCGCGGCAGTGGGCACGCAGGCGACAGTGACCTGGCCCGCGCCGCGCGCGGCCATGTCGCGCAGGCCGCCCAGCGACTGCTCCAGTTCCTCGATCAGGCGCCGCGCCTGCGGCAGGAAGTCGCGGCCGACAGCGGTCAGCCGCACCTTGCGCGTGGTGCGTTCGAGCAGGCGGACGCCGAGACCCTGCTCGAGTTTGCTGATGCGCCGCGACAGTGCGGACTGCGACAGGTGCAGGGCTTCGGCGGCCTGGTGGAAGCTGCCGAGTTCCGCAATGCGGGCGAAGGCCTGGAGGCCGGGGATGTCGAGGTTCATGGATCAGGACCTGTGCGAAAGTCAGCCCGTCCCCCGGCAGGCCCGGCACGGACAGACGCTGGACATTGATGCATTGAAAGGAACAATTGTTGCAACAATCTCATTTTACTCATGAGTGCCCGCGCCGGATAATGGCACCTCCCCGCTGAACTGCATTCCCGAAAGGTCCACAACAAGCAACAGGAATTCGACGTCATTGTCGTCGGCAAGGGCAATGCCGCGATGTGCGCGGCGCTGTCCGCCCATGACCAGGGCGCCAAAGTCGCCATCCTCGAGGCCGCGCCGGAGGAGGAAGGCGGCGGCAACAGCCGCTTTGCCGGCGGCGTCATGCGTTTTGCCTACGAAACGG
>JAEYXO010000143.1 GCA_023431245.1 Pseudomonadota bacterium
AAGGTCACCGGCTGCGTGGTCTGGTGCAGCTCCGACTTGCCGAAATCCTTTGGAAAATCGTCGACCATGATCACCCTCCGCCGCAGTTCCGCAGCGCGTTTCAGGAGATCATGCTCGGACTGCGTGATGATGCCGTGCCTGAGACCCTCGGCGGCGACCTGGTCGGCATAACGCCGCGCGATGCGCCCGTCCTGCTGTGCGCGGCGCAGCTTCGCCTCCACGGGTTCGGCGGCAATCACCGCGGCCAGCGCGTCCTCGAGCGTGCGCACCGGATCGTTTTCATCGGCGGACACAAACACCCCGCGGGTCAGGCGTTCGCGCGTCGGCCCCGGCGCCATTATGAGACCGACCACCTCGTGGCCCAGTGGGTCGCGCGGCGGTGCGAACTCCCGGCCGTAGGGCATCAATAACGGGAAAATCAGCCCGCGCAGCACCCAGGACACGACCGGCCAGGGCAGGTTCTCGAATATCGAATAGAAGGCCTCCTCGATGCGGTTGAGGCAGTCGAGCAGCCCCCAGCGCACCAGTGGCAGGTCGGCCTGCGGCCGGCCATCGTCCTCGTAACGCTTCAGTACCGCCGAGGCCAGGTAGAGCTGGGACAACACGTCACCGAGCCGCGCCGACAGCCGCTCACGGCGCTTGAGCGTACCGCCGCAGAGGAACATCGCCATGTCCGCAGTCAGTGCGAAGGCACTCGAAAGCCGGGTCAGCTGCTGGTAATAGTGGCGCAGTTCCGGCGCGCCGGGCACCGGTACCAGCCGTCCGCCGGTGAAACCCAGCCACAACACCCGTGCGACATTCGACAGCGTGAAGGCGATATGGCCGAAGAAGGCACGGTCAAAATCGCGCAGCGCCTTGCCCGGATCCGGCTCGCGCGTGGCCTCGATTTCCTTCAGCACCCAGGGATGCCCGCGGATCGCCCCCTGGCCGAAGATGATCATCGTCCGCGTCAGGATGTTCGCCCCCTCGACGGTGATCGCGATGGGCGTCTGCATGTAGGCACTGGCGAGATAGTTGCTGGGCCCCATGCAGATGCCCTTGCCGCCGTGCACGTCCATTGCATCGTTGATGACCTGGCGGCCGCGCTCGGTGAGGTGATACTTGACGATCGCCGACACCACCGAGGGTTTTTCGCCGAGATCAACCGCGCCGGCAGTCATCACCCGCGCCGCATCCATCACGTAGACATTGCCGGCGATGCGTGCCATCGCCTCCTCGACGCCCTCGAAGCGGCCGATCGACAGCTTGAACTGCTGGCGTACCCGGCCGTAGGCGCCGGTGGTCAGTGCCGACAGCTTGGAGATGCCCACGCCGTTGGCCGGCAGCGAGATCGAACGCCCGGCAGCCAGGCAGTTCATCAGCATTTTCCAGCCTTCGCCCGCCTGCGCCGCGCCGCCGATGACATAGTCCATCGGGATGAACACGTCCTTGCCCCAGTTCGGGCCGTTCATGAAGGTCGCGGTCATCGCGCGGTGGCGGCGGCCGATGTGCACGCCCGGCGTGTCGGTGGGTACCAGCGCCAGTGTGATGCCGATATCGTCCTGCTGCCCCAGCAGGTGCTCGGGATCGTAGAGACGGAAGGCCAGACCCAGCAGCGTCGCGATCGGACCCAGCGTGATGTAGCGCTTCTCCCAGGTCAGGCGGATGCCCAGCACATCGGATTTCCCCTGCCATTCACCGCGGCAGACGATGCCGAAATCCGGAATGCCGCCGGCGTCCGAGCCGGCCTCAGGGCTGGTCAGTGCGAAACAGGGCATCTCCAGCCCCTTCGCCAACCGCGGCAGGTAATGGTCCTTTTGCTGCTTCGTGCCGTAGTGCAGCAGCAATTCCGCGGGCCCCAGCGAATTGGGCACCATCACCGACACCGCGGCCGTGCCGCTCCTCGTGGTCAGCTGCATCACCACCTGCGAATGCGCCAGTGCGGAAAAACCGAGCCCGCCGTATTCCTTCGGAATGATCATGCCGAGGAAGCCACGGTCCTTGATGAACTGCCAGACCTGCGGCGGCATGTCGGTGGCTTCGTGGGTGATTTCCCAGTCGCTCAACATCTCGCACAACTCGCGCAGCGGGCCGTCGATGAAGGCCTGCTCTTCCGCGGTCAGCCGCGGTGCCGGGTAGGACAGCAGTTTTTTCCAGTCCGGCCGGCCGCTGAAGAGTTCGCCGTCCCACCACACGGTGCCGGCCTCCAGTGCCTCGCGTTCGGTCTGGGACACCGCAGGCAGGATGCGGCGGAACACCTTGAGCAGTGGCGCGCCGAGCACATACCGGCGCAGCGGCGACGGGATCGCCAGCAGAGTAAGCAGCAGCCACAATCCCCAGCCAATGCTCAGCAGCGGGTCGGGCCACACACCCTGCGCACCGGTCACCGCGAGCAGGACAGCGAAAGCGCCGGCCCACACCATGGCGGGCATCGCGTGATAGGCCAGAAACCAGGCCAGCGCGAGCGCACCGAACACGGTAAACAACACACTCATGAGGGAATCCTTTGCCGCAATGTTCAGGTCAGCGCAATCAGCGAACAGCTGTTGCAGAATACACGGCGCATTGCGGGGCCACAACGCGGCCAGACTCTGGCCGCACGCCAAAGAATGATTATAAGTAATTGATTAAATTAATAATTACAATGGGCCCAGCACTCAGCTCACCCATGCAGCTGTCGTGTGACCACATCTGACAATCCTGTCAAGACACCAGCTGCCGAAATCCACCGGCATCTGCGGGCAACTGCCGTCGCGATACCATCGGACTGTTGATTCACAGCCTCATCCGCAGAAAGCCCCATGACAGCAACACCCACGCTGGTCACAGCGATTTTCGAGCTGGGACGCGCATCGCTTGCGCCTCCTTTCCACCGCGATCCGGATCATTACCGCAGACACCTGCCGGCAGTGCTGGCCATCGATCTGCCGATGGTTGTCTACACCGACACCGCACACGAAGCACTGGTGCGCAAGCTACGCGGCGACAAACCAACACGGATTCAGGTACTGGATCCTGCCCGGATTGCCGAACACGCCCTGTACCAGCCGGTGCAGCGCATCCGGCAGGATCCGACCTGGCTGTCCCAGGCGGAATGGCTACCGGACAGCCCGCAGGCAGCCCTGCCCGCCTACAACCCGGTGGTGATGACCAAGCCCCTGTGGCTGTACGAACAGGCGCAGCAAAACCCGTTCTCGAGCACTCACCTGTACTGGATCGACGCCGGCCTTGGCCACAAGGTACCCGAGGAACTGCTGCAGGCGGCCAGCTTCGTCCGTCTGGCACAACAGCATCAGCGTTTCTTGCTGCTGTGTTATCCGCATGATCCGCAACGCGAAGTGCACGGATTCGATGCCGCCGCACTGGCCCGGCTCGCCGGAGTGGAACGCACGCGCTGGGTAGCCCGCGGCGGATTCTTTGGCGGTGCTGTGGCATATGTCAGCCAGATGGCCGCACGCTACAGCCACCATCTCGAGCAGACCCTCGCGCAGGGACTGATGGGCACCGAGGAGTCCATCCTCACGCTCCAAAGTTACGCCGAGGACGATCTCTTCGATCTGCAGTTCATCGGGGCCAACGGCCTCGTCCGGCCGTTTTTCGCCCAGCTTGCCCGCCAGCTGCCCGGCGACACTGGCACGGCACGTACGCTACTGCCGCAACTGTGCGAAACCTGGTTCATCTCCTACAACACGCCGCTGCAGCTCGAACGCCTGCTCGACTCGATCGCAGCTGCTGACCCCGCACTGCTGCGTACCGCGCGCCGGGTGCTGATCAACAATTCAACCGACGCCTCCACCTTCGAACACTACGATGCGCTGTGCGCACGTTACGGCATCGAGCAGATCCGCGAGGGCAATCGCGGCATCAACGGCGCGCGCATCCACGCCGCCGATCTGTTCCACCGCGGCGGCCGCCACGCCATGTTCTGGTTCGAGGACGACATGCTGCTGGTCGGCGCAGACGACCCGCAGATCACCTGCGAAAACGGCATGACCCGGCATGTACATGAAACCGGCGCAACCTGCCTTGCCGTGCAGCAGCGCGAGTTAGCCGACTACGTCAAATTCAGCTTCAGCGAAGTGTTTGGCGCGCACCATACCCAGTGGGGCTGGATCAATCTCAATGAACAGGCGCGTGCGCACTACTTTCCCGGCGCCATCGACGCCCCGAGGGCCAGCTTCAGCCATATCCAGAGCCTGGCCCATGTGCCCTACGCCGTGGGCGAGGTCTATTACAGCAACTGGCCGCAGGTGGTCACCCGCCGCGGCACACGCAAGCTGTTTTTCGACGAGCGGCGCGAACCCTGCTACGAGCAGTACTGGACCGCGCGCTCTTTCGAACTGCTGCGCCTGGGCCACCTCAAGGCCGCGGTGCTGCTGGCCTCGCCGGTCCATCACCATCGCACCCAGGATTACGCGCGGGTCGAGCGGGTCGAATACCAGCGCCTCGACAATGCCGCCAAGCCGATCACCCCGGCCGTCGCCGCGCCACCGGCGCCGGCACCGGTGGCGCGG
>JAEYXO010000144.1 GCA_023431245.1 Pseudomonadota bacterium
TTTCGACGCGACGGTACTGGTCCTCGCGCAACCAGCGCGCCACATCGGCTTCGCGCGATCCAGGCGCGATCGAGGCGCCAAACAGCAGCCCGGGCGCCACCGCGCCGTGGCTGGCCGTGGTCACTTCAGCCGCGGGATTGAGCAGCGCCAGCCGTTCCTGCAGCAGCGTGACCTCCGCGGGATCAGCAATGTCGGTCTTGGTGATCAGCAGGCGGTCGGCCACCGCGGCCTGTTTGCGCGATTCCGGCTGCTGCTCGAGCTGGGCGGCGCCGTTGACGGCATCAACCAGCGTGATGACGCTGTCGAGCTGGTACTGCGGCGCGAGTTTTTCGTCGATCACCACGGTCTGCACGATCGGCACTGGGTCGGCCAGGCCGGTGGTCTCGATCAGCACCCGGTCGAAAGGCGGCAGGTCGCCCTGGCGGCGCTGCCTGTCGAGGTCGCGCAGCGTGTTGACGAGATCGCCGCGCACCGTGCAGCAGATGCAGCCGCTGGACAGCAGCACGGTGTTTTCATTGGGCGTGGCGATCAGCAGGTGATCGAGCCCGATCTCGCCGAACTCGTTGATGATCACCGCGGCGCCGGCCATTGCAGGATCCTGCAACCGCCGGTTGAGCAGCGTGGTTTTGCCGCTGCCGAGGAATCCAGTGATGATCGAGACCGGCAGCCGCATCTGAGGGTGAGCGCTAACTTGTTTTATATAAGTTATTGATTTTATTGATATTTTTATAAATCAGCCCTTGCGCTCCAGATCCGCCGAATAACGTCCGAGGGCGGCCAGGCCGTTCATTTTCGACCGATGCGCCAGCGCGGCCTGCGCCGCCGGCACGTTCGCCGCCTGGCCTTTCCAGGCCTTCAGCGACGGCTGCTGCAGCGCGCGGCCGTAGGAGAAGGACAGCGGCCAGGGCAGATTGCCCTTGAACTGGACGTTCATCGAGTTGAGGTGGGCGGTGGCGACTTCATCGCTCTGCCCGCCGGACAGGAACACGATGCCGGCCACCGCAGCGGGGACCGTGCGCTTGAGGGTGCGCACGGTGCGTGCGGCGACTTCGTCGACCGGCGCCTGTTTCGCGCATTTCTTGCCGGAGATCACCATCGAGGGTTTCAGCACACTGTGCTCGAGCACGACGCGGTGCAGGTAAAGCGCCTCGTAAACCGCGTTGAGCGTCCACTCGGTCACTTCCTCGCAGCGGTCGATCGTGTGGTCGCCGTCCATCAGCACTTCGGGTTCGACGATGGGCACCAGGCCGGCCTCCTGGCAGATCGCGGCATAACGCGCCAGCGCATGGGCATTGGCGGCGATGCTGGTCGAAGTCGGAATGTCGCGGCCGATGTCGATCACCGCGCGCCATTTGGCGAACTTCGCACCCAGTTTCACGTACTCGGCACAGCGCTTGGGCAGGTTGTCGAGGCCCTCGGTGACGGTTTCGCCGGGACAGAAGGCCAGCGGCTTGGCGCCGGCATCGACCTTGATGCCGGGCAGCACGCCGGCCTTGTTCAGCACGTCGACGAAAGGGGTGCCGTCGGCGGCCTTCTGGCGCAGCGTCTCGTCATAGAGGATGACGCCGCTGATATGGTCACCGATGCCCTTGGTCGCGAACAGCATGTCACGGTACGCACGGCGGTTTTCTTCGATGTTTTCGACGCCGATGCTGTCAAAGCGCTTGCCGATGGTACCTGTGCTTTCGTCGGCGGCGAGGATGCCCTTGCCGGGGGCGACCATGGCCTGGGCGATTGCGGCGAGGTTGTTTGCGGACATGTGATGACTCCTGCGGTTCTGGGTTGCTGAATGTGGGGCGGTATTCTATTACAGGCGGCGATTACTTCTTTCGATGCTCGCCAACCTTGACGATTTTCAGGGTGTTGGTGCCGCCGGCGCGGCCGAAGGGCTCGCCGATGGTCAGCACGATCAGGTCGCCGCGCTGCACGACGCCGCGCCGGATCAGTTCGTCTTCCGCCATGTGCAGCGCTTTTTCCGGGTTGCGCGCGCCTTTGAATCGCACCGGATGCACGCCGCGGAACAGCGTCACGCGGCGGCGGGTTTCGATGACCGAACTCATCGCGTAAATCGGCACCGCGATCGCCATCCGCGACATCAGCAGCGCCGTGCGCCCGCTCTGCGTCAGGGCGGCCACGGCCTTGATCGGCAGGCCGGCCGCAGTGAACGCGGTCGCCCGGGCGATCGCATTTTCGACGTCCGCCTGCCCGGGGCCGCCGCGCCGCTCATGCTGCAGCTGGTCCTCCTTTTCCACCTCGAGGCAGACGCGCACCATCGCGGCGATGGTCTCGGCCGGATACCTGCCGGCGGCGGTCTCGGCGGAAGTCATCACGGCATCGGTGCCGTCAAGCACCGCATTGGCGACATCCGACACTTCGGCACGGGTGGGAATCGGGCTGGAGATCATCGACTCCATCATCTGCGTCGCGGTGATCGTCAGCTTCTGTTTCTCGCGCGCCATGCGGATCATGCGCTTCTGCAGCGCCGGCACCGCCGCATCGCCGACTTCGACGGCGAGGTCGCCGCGGGCGACCATGATCGCATCGGAGGCGTCGAGGATTTCCTCCAGCGCGGGAATCGCCTCGGCACGCTCGATCTTGGAAACGATCAGGCCGTAGCCGCCGGCCTTGACGAACAGGTCGCGCGCCCAGCGCACGTCTTCGCCGGAACGGGGGAACGATACTGCGAGGAAATCGGCTTTCAGTTCGGCCGCGAGTTTGATGTCCTGCTTGTCCTTGTCGGTCAGCGCCGGCGCCGTCAGGCCGCCGCCCTTGCGGTTGATGCCCTTGTTGTTCGACAGCGGGCCGCCCTGTTCGACGACCGTGGTGATTTTCGGACCCCGCACGTTGGTGACGCCGAGCACGATGCGGCCATCGTCGAGCAGCAGGGTGTCGCCGGGGCGGACGTCATTGGGCAGGTTCTTGTAATCGAGACCGACGACATGCTGGTCGCCCAGCTTGCACTCGGCATCCAGCACGAACTTTGCGCCGGGCTCGAGCTGGATTTTCCCGTCCTTGAAGCGGCCGACGCGGATCTTGGGGCCCTGCAGGTCGACCAGCACCCCGACGGCGCGGCCGCATTTGCGCGCCAGCTGGCGCACCAGGCTGACCCTGGCGCGGTGTTCATCGGCCGTGCCGTGCGAGAAATTGATCCGGA
>JAEYXO010000340.1 GCA_023431245.1 Pseudomonadota bacterium
CAGGCCAACGTCATTTTCAATTCGCAGGACGGGTTCTACAACTTCCGCAGCTTTCCGTGGCCGCTGCCGATCCTGATCGATCCGACCAAGGCGATCCCCGGCAATTTCGGCACGATGTTCATGATCATGTACCACAGCGGCGGCACCGAGCTGAAGAACAAGAGCGGCACATACATGAAAAGCTGGACCGGCGCCGACGCCACCGGCCTGTTCACGATCCTGATGGTGTGGATTTTCGTGCCGTTCCCGGTGCCGATCCCGATTCCGATTCCGACGCCGCAGGGTTACGGCGCGGCGCTGGCCGGTTCGAACAACGACCTGCAGCCCGCCAGCGGCAACTTCAACCACAATTTCGCGCAGGCCTACGGCTCGACCTTCGTCAACCCGCTGACCATGATTCCGGGGTGGATCAACGTCGGCAACGGCACCGGCGCGACGCTCGACAGCAACGGCGGGCTGAAAAAATACTGGGATGTCAGCAACCGCGACCAGGCTTCGGCGACGGCGAACCAGAACACCAGCGGCCCCGAGCTGCTGATCGAAGTCGAAAAGCCGATGAACAACATCGCGATCAGCAGCTCGCCGAGCATGAACATCGGCGGCGGCGATACCGGCCAGCTGTGGCTCGCGGACGGCACGCAGGACAACAAGATCAAGGCGCTGTCGAAGGCGCAGTCGTATTTCTCGCGGCCGACCAAGCTGTTCCCGCGCGGCGACGGCAAGACCGAGTACGGCAGCCTCTACAATCCCTACTGGCAGGCGAGGTTGATGCCCAACAACCTGCTGGAGCAGGGTGCGTCGATACTCACCCAGAGTTTCCCGTGATGAACCGGCGCGCGACAGTTTCAGCACGGCCCTGTTCCGGGCAGGCGCTCACCGAATTCGTGATCGGCGCCGTGCTGTTCCTGATCCCGCTGTTCCTGATCATCCCCCTGCTCGGCAAATACGCCGACATGAAGGCATCGACGATCCAGGCGGCGCGCTACAACGCCTGGGAGCGCACCGTGTGGTACGGCCAGACGGCATCGAGCAGCGGCGACTGGCAGGGCAACGACAAGAACGAGTCGACCATCAAGTCGGAGATGGACAGCAAGTTCCTGACCAGCAACCTGTGGCATGACCGCGCCGGCACGTCGATGCTGGGCGGGTCCTCCAACTCGATCACCAACAACGATGCGCCGGGCACGGCCAACACCATCCTCGGTTTCGCGGTGTCGGTGGCCAATGCCATCGGCCCGTTCAATCTCGAATTCAAGGGGCTCTACGAAGGCACCGCCACGGTGACCGTCGCCAACACGGCTTCCGTGATCAGCGAAGTGCTGGGCAGCGGCGCCGGGGCCGATCCGGCGCGGCTCAACCTGTCGATTTCCGACAAGAACGTCATCCTCGCCAACGGCTGGGGCGCCAACGGCGCGGCGCATGTGAAATCCCAGGTGCAGGGCCTGACGCCGACCTCGATTCTCAGCAATCCCGTGCTTGACGCGGTGCGCTGGATACTGGTGCCGTTCACCCCGGAACTGGTGCCGACCGTGCTCGAGCTGGGCAAGATCGAGGTTGATCAGGTGCCGCCTGATCGCCTGGGGAACTGATGATGGCCGTCCGCGAAACCGTCATCGGCAACGTCATGGCTGCGGCCCGGCATCCGCTGTGGGCCGCGCTGGCAGTGCTGCTGTCTGCGGTTTCGCCGCGGCTCGCCGCCCAGGAAAAGGCGATGCCGCCCTGTCCCGAGTTCCCGATTCCCCACGTTGGACAGCTGCAATGGATCGCGGAGAACATCCGCATGAACGGCGTGCCGATGCAGATCAAGGAACTGACCACCGAGCAGACGCCGCAGCAGGTCATCGCCTTCTACAAGCGGCGCTGGGGCGACGTGCCTCCGTATTTCCACGAGTACGAGGTCGCGGGAATGCCCGTGGTTGCGACATTGCGCGGCGGATGTTTTTACACCGTGCAGGTGCAGCCCCACGGACGCGGTGCCAAGGCGCTGCTGGGCCTGACCACCAAACCCGGGCCGGGCGAGATGAAGGCGGCCGGTTCCGGGTTTCCCAACATGAACGGCAGCAGGATACTCAACGACATCGATCATTTCGATGCCGGCAAGACCGGGCGCACGATACTGCTGACCAACAGCTACTCGCCGGATGCCAATCTCAATTTTTACCGCCGCGCGATGGCCGATGACGGCTGGACCGCACTGATTGACCGGCCGGTCGAGGGCAGCAAGGGCATTTCTCACGTTTTGGTGATGAAACGGGGTTATCATGAGGCCAACCTCACGATCTCACCGGGGAAAGCCGGCACCAATGTGCTGGCCACATTCGTGGACAAACCATGAACATAAAAATATCAGGGGGCCGGAGCAGCCGGCACGACCTGCGGGGACGGGCGAGGGCGCTCGGCCAGGCCAGTGTCGAATACACCATCGTAGTCATGCTGGTCGTGATAGTCCTGATCAGCTATGAAGATGAATCCGGCGTGGTGCACTCTGCGATCGGAGATGTGGTAGCGGCGCTAAAGGATTTTTTCGGCGCCTATTCATGGGCGATTTCCTTTTCCAACAACATAACTCCGCTGTAACAGGTCCCCAATGGCTCTCCGACTCGATCGCATCAATCGCACCTGGCTCATGCTGTTCGTCGCCGTAATCATGGCGCTGGCGGCTGCCTGGCTCACCAAACAATACCTGGATGTCAGGGAAAAGCGGATCCAGGAAGAACTGGCCGAAAAGGCCAAGGGCGGACCGGTGGCACGGGTGGTCGTTCCCGTGCGCAACCTGCCCGGTGGCAGCGTCATCAGCGGTGACGTGGTGGCCGGGCGCAGCATCCCGGCCGATCTCGTCAGCTCGGACATGCTGACGCCAGACATGTTCGAGAAATTCGACGGCGCCAAGCTGCTGCGCAACGTCGAGCGCGGACATCCGCTGCGGTCGTCGGACATCGAGGAGAAAGGCAAGGATTTCTCGTCGCTGATCGAGGAGGGGAGCCGGGCCATCACGATCGACATCGACGAGCTCAATTCGATCGCCCAGATGGTCAGGCCCGGCAACCTGGTCGACCTGTTCCTGATCATGCCGGACCTCTCGGACCTCAGCGGCAACAACCAGCAGATCACCCTGCTGATGCAGCGCGTGAAGGTCATCGCGACCGGGCAGACCGTGCGCAAGGCCGACGCGTTCACCGCGCCCCAGCCGGGCGTGCCGCAGGGGGTGGTCCGCTATTCGAACCTGACCTTCGAGGTCTCGCCGGAACAGGCCGCGCGCATTGCGCTGGCGCAGCAGCTGGGGCGGATACGCGCGGTCCTGCGCAAGGAGCCCGACGAGGAGATCGTGCGCCTCGGCAAGATCAACACCAAGAACCTGCTGAAAAAGGGCTTTGTGCTTGAAGGCCCGGACGAGGTTGACGGTTCTGCAGTCGAGTACATCATTGGCGGCAAGGGCGGCGGCGGTGTCGGCAACACCTTCACCGTGAACG
>JAEYXO010000039.1 GCA_023431245.1 Pseudomonadota bacterium
GCGGATTGATGTCGAGGGTGACGATGTCGCCCTGCAGCCGCGGCAGCACGCTGAAGCCGGTGTTGGCGTCGCGGTACTCGGTGCCTTCGACGACGCGGTCGACGATCTGGCCGTTGACCACCGTGCGCACCACCTGGCGGCTGCGCACCGGGCGCGATTCGCCGATGCGGATGAAGGCGGTGGAGCCTTCGAGCACCTGCAGGGTCTGCTCCGTGCTGTCGCGGCTGACCTGCCGCGAATCGATGATGCGCGCGCGCAGGCGGTCGTCGCCTTCGCGCAGCACGACATTGCCGCCGCTGCGCGAGCCGCTGCCGGGAATGGTGACGCGGGCGTTGTCGTTGCCGATGCTACCTGAGAGTTCGGCCTCGCGGCGGTCGCGCTCGAGACCGGCATCCTGGCGCACGGTGATCAGCAGACGCCGCGGCGCCTTGTCGATGCTCGCCAGCACGCGCCGGATCTGCGCCAGTTCGGCGGGTGTCGCGCGGATCACCAGCTGGTTCTGGAAGCCGCTGACGCTGGAATCGCGGCCGAGCAGCGGCTGGATCACCGGGATCACCTGCTCGCTGCCGCGGTAACTCAGGGGAATGATTTCCACCGTGGTCTGCGCGGAGGCGGCCGGCGTTGCGGCCAGGCCGGCCACCAGGCACAACAGGACGATCACCGGGCGCAGGCTTGCGGATATGGACATGGCTCAATAACGGCTGTCGGAGATATCGAGTTTACGCCGCGCCGTGCGTTTTTGCGCCCTGCCGGCATTGCCCATATTGTCCTTTACAATCAATCGCTTGTTGATTAAATTCGGCGCATGCTGAAAAACCGCATCATCGTTCTCGCGCTGGCCCTGCTGCCGTTCACGGCCGGCGCCGACGAATCCACCCGCATCGCGGAAGTGCCGGGCACGCCGGTCGCCGCGGAATCCGGCCTCTTTGCCCAGGCCCAGGAACTGGCGCTGCGCGCGCTCGGTTTCATCGGCGTGCCGTACAAATGGGGCGGCTCCTCGCCGGATACCGGCTTCGACTGCAGCGGCCTGATCCGTTTTCTCTATGCACAGATCACGGGGCAGTCGCTGCAGGGCAATGCCGCGGAAATCAGCCGGGTCGGTGCGGTCATCGACAAATCCGAACTGCAGCCCGGTGACCTGGTGTTCTTCAACACCCTGCGCCGGCCGTTTTCGCATGTCGGCATCTATCTCGGCGATTCACGTTTCGTGCACGCGCCCAGCCGCGGCGGCGCCGTGGAGATCGTCGACATGAGTCAGCGCTACTGGAAAAACCGCTACAACGGTGCCCGCCGCCTGCCGATCTGAGGATCGGCTTTCCGCCTCACCCAGCCTCCCCGCGTTTCGTGAGCCGCCGGTTTGCGCCGGATCAATACCCGCCGCCATCAACCGTGTGAATCTGCAGGCGGGTCGCCATCCCTGAATAGTAATAGTTCTCATTTTTGTTGATATCGAGAATAGTTCTTGTTACTATTTTCGCCGTGAGCGCAGACCGCCCTCCATGTTGAGTTATAACTATTTGTTTTATAAGGATATTTTAATGAAATCCGTCGTACTGCCCATACTCGTGGCCGGCCTGTTCAGCAGCGCCGTGGCCGCACAGGAACTCAATCTCTACTCCTCACGCCACTACCAGACCGACGAGGCGCTTTATGGCGGTTTCACCAAGGCCACCGGCATCAAGCTCAACCGCATCGAGGCCGGCGAGGATCCGCTGATCCAGCGCATCCGCAACGAAGGTGCCTCCTCCCCCGCCGACGTGCTGGTCACCGTCGATGCCGGCCGCCTGTGGCGCGCCGAACAGATGGGCCTGTTCCAGCCGGTCGAATCGAAGGTGCTGGCCGAGCGCCTGCCGGCGCACATGCGCGCCGCGAACAACCAGTGGTTCGGCTTCTCCGCCCGCGCGCGCGTGATCGTCTACAACAAGGCCGCGATCAATCCGGCGGAAGTGCAGAACTACGAGGACCTCGCCAACCCGAAGCTGAAAGGCAAGGTCTGCACCCGCTCCGGCAGCCACATCTACAACCTGTCGCTGATGAGCGCGCTGATCGAGCACCTCGGCGAAGCCAAGGCCGAACAGTGGGCCAAAGGCGTGGTCGACAACTTCGCGCGCGCGCCCAAGGGCGGCGACACCGACCAGATCAAGGCCGTTGCCGCGGGCGAATGCGCCGTGGCCATCAGCAACAGCTACTACTACGTGCGCCTGATGAAGTCGGACAAGCCCGAGGACCGCAAGGTGATCGCCAACACCGGCCTGATCTGGCCCAACCAGAAAAGCTTCGGCACGCACATGAACGTGTCGGGTGCCGGCGTCATCAAGACCGCCCCCAACAAGGCCTCAGCGATCAGGTTTCTCGAGTATCTGACCAGCGACAGCGCGCAGACCTACTTCGCCAGCGGCAACAATGAATGGCCGGTGGTCAAGGGCGCTCCGCTGAAGAACCCGGAACTGGCCTCGCTGGGCAATTTCAAGATGGACACGCTGAACATCAGCGTCCTCGGCAAGAACCAGCCGGTGGCGCAGAAGATCTTCGACAAGGTCGGCTACAAGTAAACCGCTTCAGCCGCGGGACTGCCCGGGCCCCGGCCTGAGCATCATCCGCGACAGCAGGATCAACGGCAGCAGCCCCACCAGCACGATGGTGAGCGCTGCCGTTGACGCTTCCGCAAGCCGTTCGTCGGAGGCAAGGTTGTAGGCCTGCACCGCCAGGGTGTCGAAATTGAAGGGCCGCATCACGAAGGTTGCCGGCAGTTCCTTCATCACATCGACGAACACCAGCAGCCCGGCCGTCAGCGCGCTGCGCCACAGCAGCGGCGCATGCACCCGCGCCAGTGTCGCACCGGGCCCTAGGCCCAGCGAGCGCGCGGCATCGCTCATCGACGGCGTGATCTTGGCGAGGCCGGCATCCACCGTCTGCAGCGCGACCGCAAAAAAGCGCGCGAGATAGGCGTAGACCAGCGCGGCAATGCCGCCGGTGAGGATCAGGCCGGGATTGCTGCCGGTGAAGGACTGCACCCAGCCGGCAAGGATGTGGTCCAGCCGCGTCACCGGGATCAGCACGCCGACGGCGATCACCGCGCCGGGCACCGCGTAGCCGAGTCCGGCGATGCGGTTGGCGGCGCGCACCAGGCGCGTCGGCGACATCCGCCCCGCGTACCCCACCACCAGCGCCAGCGCCACCGCCAGCACCGCGGTCACCGCAGCAAGCGTCACCGTGTTGCCCGTCAGCGTCAGGTAACGCGCGCCGAACTGTGCATCGCCCGAGGTGAAGGCCATGTGCGCCATCACGCCGGCGGGCAGCAGGAAACCGAACACCAGAGGCAGCACGCAGAACAGCACGGCCACGGCGGCGCGCAGTCCGCGCAGCGGATAGACGTTGCGCAGCCGCTTGCGGTGCGACACCGAATGGAAGGCCGCGCCGCGGCGGGTGACGCGTTCGAGCAGCAGCACCAGGAACACGAAACCGAGCAGCATCGCCGAGAGCTGCGCCGCGGCGACATGGTCGCCGAGCGAGAACCAGGCGCGGAATATGCCGGTGGTGAAGGTCTGCACGCCGAAATAGGCCACCGTGCCGTAATCGGCCAGCGCCTCCATCAGCGCCAGCGCCGTGCCGGCGACGATGCCCGGCCTGGCCAGCGGCA
>JAEYXO010000074.1 GCA_023431245.1 Pseudomonadota bacterium
GCGCGATGATTCCGAAGTTGTAGCCGAAACCGATGTCGTCGCCCTTGTTGGTGACCAGGCCGGCGGCGCTGGCGCCGGACAGCGTCGCCTTCAGATGTTGCACGCTGATGCCGCCGCCGATCGAGAAATTGTCATTGACCTTGTAACCCAGCGAGGGATTGATGTTGAGGGCCTGGATCGCCGACTCCACTGCGCTGAAACGGCCGCGCCAGCCCGGGTCATACTCGGTGGCCAGCCCGAAGGGCACGTTCACCGCGAGGCCGAACTTCAGACGCGGATTGACAGACATCGTGTAGAAGCCGTTGGGAATCGCCGCCCAGTCACCGCCGTCACCGCCGTTGCCGGTGCCCGGCGCCGCAAAGGCGCCGGTTGATCCGTTGTTGGTGAACTTGAAGGAGGGTTTGACCAGGTGGATGGCCGCAGTGGCCTGCCGGTTTGTATTCAGCAGCGTCATCGCCGCGGGGTTGTACCAGGCGACGCTGGAATCATCGGCAGCCGCGGCGCCGCCGGCAAAGGCGTTGCCGGTGCCGCTGCCGCTTTGGGTGCCGATGCCGAAACCGCCTGCGGCGGCCGATGCCGACATGGCCGCCAGCGCGACAGAAACTGATAAGTATATGATTTTATTGATATTTTTCATCTCTCTCTCCTGGGTGTTCCTGCCGGTTAATAAGGCGATGCGATGTATCCCGCACTGACTGGCATGTTACCCGCCGGCGCTGCAATTTCAACAGGCCATGAGGCAATCAACCCGATCACTGTGGCTGCGGCACCACACGCGGCCGGCGCTGGTTGTCGACGGCGACATAGGTCAGGATCGCCTCGGTGACCTTCACGCATTCCTCGCGTTCGGGCCGCCGCTGCGCAAACACCTGCACGTCAACCGTGATCGACGTGCGTCCGACCTTGACCACCTCGGCATAGAAGCTGACCACATCGCCGACGAACACCGGCTGGCGGAAGACGAAGGAATTGACCGCCACCGTGGCAATCCGCCCCTGTGCCAGCCGCGTCGCCGGCACGCTGCCGGCGAGGTCGACCTGCGCCATGATCCAGCCGCCGAAAATGTCCCCGGTGTGGTTGGCATCCGAGGGCATCGGAATCACCCGCAGCGCCGGCTGCCGGTCAGGAAGGGTTGTCTTGTCCCCGCGTTCATCCTCACTCACTGCTCACTCCTCACCAATCACCAATCACCAATTAGTGCCCCGCATACATGCGGTCAATCTCGGCATTGAACTTCTCCATCACCTTGGCCCGCTTCAGCTTCATTGTCGGCGTCAGCAACCCGCTCTCCACGGTCCAGGGTTCCAGCGTGGCGGCCGCCCGCCGCACCTGCGCATAACCGGGGAACTCGGTGATCTGCGTAGCGATACGCTCGAGCAGCACGCGCTCGGCGTCCTCCGACTCCCAGGCGTCGGGGTTGATGTTCGCCGCCTTCGCCAGTTTCTGCCAGTGATCGGGATTGAGCACCACCATCACGCTGAGGAAGGGTTTGCCCTCGCCGAGCAGCATCACCTGGTCGAACAGCGGATCGCGGGCGATCGCCGCCTCCATGTCGCCCGGCGGCATCTTCTCCCCGTTGGACAGCACGATCACGTCCTTCAGCCGGCCGGTGATGAACAGATGTCCCTGGTCGCCGATGTGGCCGGTATCGCCGGAATTGAGCCAGCCGTCGGGCTGGATCATCGCCTTTGTCGCCTCCTCGTTGTTCCAGTAGCCGAGCATCAGGTTCGGCCCCTTGATCAGCACCGCGCCCTTGTCGCCGATTTTCACCTCGACGCCGGGTATCGGCTGGCCGACGCTGGCCGGGATGTTGTTTTCCGGGCGGTTGGCGGTGGCGATCGGGCTGGTTTCGGTCAGGCCATAACCCTGCAGGATCGGCAGCCCGAGGCCGATGAAGATTTTCGAGATGTCCGCCGGCAGCGCAGCACCGCCGGACAGCGCGTAACGCAGCCGGCCGCCGAGCCTCGCCAGCACCTTGGAGGCCACCAGCTTGTTGAGCAGGGGCCACAGCAGGAAGGACGGCTTCCAGGGCCCGCGGCCCTGGGCATGTTCGAAACGCGCATAACCGACCTCGGCCGCGAGCAGGAACAGCTTCTTGCGCAGCGCCGGCCCCTCGTCGAGCTTGGCGCGGATGCTGCCCCAGATGCGTTCGTAGATGCGCGGCACCGAGATCAGCATCGTGGGCTGTATGGTCTGCAGGTCTTCGGCGAGCTGCGGGATCGAGCGCGCGTAGGCCGTGGTCGATCCGGACATCACCGTCAGGTAGTAACCGCAAGTGCGCTCGAAGGTGTGCGACAGCGGCAGGAAGGACATGAAAATGTCGTCATGCCCGGTGGCCAGCACCTTCAGCGCGGCCTCGGTATTCGACAGGATGTTGTTGTGCGACAGCATCACGCCCTTGGGACGCCCGGTGGTGCCCGAGGTGTAGACGATGGTCGCCAGCTCATTGCCATCGCGCGCCAGATGCCGGGTTTCGCCGCCCTCTTCCGGCAGCCAGTCGCCGATCCACTTCAGGCGCGGGTCGCTGCCGGCTGCCGGCAGTGCACCGACGGTGAGGAAGCGCACGACGCCCTGCAGGTCGCCCACGACGTCCTGCAGTGCCTGCCACTGCTCCTGGCCGTCGAGCAGCAGCACCTTGCAGCCGGCGTTGTTGAGTATGTAGGCGACATTGTCGGCGCGGTCCTGGGTGTAGAGCGGCACCGTCACCAGGCCGAGCCCCAGTGCAGCCTGGTCGTAGATCACCCATTCCGGCGAGTTGCGCAGCATCATCGCCACACGGTCGCCGGGTTTCAGCCCGTCACGCTCCAGGGCCGCCTGCCAGCGCGCGATCTGGCGATCCATCTGCGACCAGCTGTAGTCGCGCCATTCGCCATGCTGCTCGTTCCAGGCCTTGCAGGCGGTCAGATCCGGCGTGCGCCTGACCCGCTCGCGAAACAGGCCGTCCAGCGTGCCTGCCACCGCCATCGGAATGACATGGGATGTGTCCTTGCCCTTGTTCATCGTTTTCTCCTCCTGGCGCAAAGTGCTAATCGAGAAACAGATCGGTGTACGGTTTGACACCGGGCGTCAATGCGTAGCCGTCGAAGTCCGTCACCCCCTCCTCGCGCAGCACGGCTTCGTCGATATAGAAATGGCCGCTCGCGCTGCGGCTGTCGCGCCTGAATATCGCGTACGCCGCGTCAGCCATGATATCCGGTTTGCGGCTGGCCTTGAGGATCTCCGGCGGAAAGTTCACCGCGATCGCCGCCGTCGCAATGGTGGTCTGCGGCCACAGCGAGTTCACCGCCACGCCCCGGTCGCGGAATTCCCCGGCCATGCCCAGCGTGCACATGCTCATGCCGTACTTGGCCATCGTGTAGGCTGCATGATTCCGGAACCACTTCGGATGCATGTTCAGTGGCGGCGCCAGGTTGAGGATGTGCGGATTGTCCGATTTCAGCAGATGCGGCAGGCAGGCGCGCGAACAGAGGAAGGTGCCGCGCACGTTGACGCCGAACATCAGATCGAAGCGGCGCGCTTCGGTCTCCAGCGTGCCGCTCAGCTGGATCGCGCTGGCGTTGTTGACCAGGATGTCGATGCCGCCGAAATGCGCCACGGCCGGCGCCACGGCCGTGGTGATCGCGGCATCGTCGCGCACGGCGAGCGGGAGCGCCAGCGCGCGGCCGCCAGCCTGCTCGACCTCGCGCGCCACCTCGTGGATGGTGCCCGGCAGCTTCGGATGCGGCGTGACCGTCTTGGCCGTGACCACGATGTTGGCGCCGTCGCGCGCGCAGCGCAGCGC
>JAEYXO010000246.1 GCA_023431245.1 Pseudomonadota bacterium
CCTCGAGCGGTGCCACCAGCGTGTCCTTCCGCAAGGCAACCCTTTCGCTGAAAGTGAAGCCGCAGATCACGCCGGACGACAACGTGATCATGAGCCTGCGGGTCAACAAGGACAGCGTCGGCCAGAATACCCTGTCCGGACCCTCCATCGACACCAAGCAGGTGGTCACCGAGGTGCTGGTCGAGAACGGGGGCACCGTGGTCATCGGCGGCATCTACACCCAGGACGAGCGCTCGACCACGACCAAGGTTCCGGTGCTGGGCGATCTGCCCTATGTCGGCTTCCTGTTCAAGAACAACCAGCGGGTGGACGACCGGCGCGAACTGCTGATTTTCATTTCGCCGAAGATCCTCAAGGACGGCGCCACGCTGCGCTGACCGCTTCCGTTCAAAATCACGGGCGGCGCTGCGGCGCCGCCCTTTTTGTTTGAGCTCGTGACCGGCCGGCGCGGCGCTTCCGCTAGAATCACCCCCATGTCCCGGCAACAAGATGCCTCCCCGCCTGAGCCTGATTCCCCGCAGAACATATTTCTGGTGGGGCTGATGGGTGCCGGGAAAACCTCCGTGGGCCGCATGCTCGCCAAGCGGATAGATCGCGATTTTTATGACGCCGATGCAGAAATCGAAAGGACCACCGGCGTCAAGATCCCGGTGATTTTCGACATCGAGGGGGAATCCGGCTTCCGCGCCCGGGAGGAAAAGATGATCGAAAAACTGACCGCCCTGCGGGGTATCGTGCTGGCAACCGGAGGCGGCGCGGTGCTGTCCCCGGCCAACCGCGCCCGCCTGAAAAAGCATGGGCGGGTCATTTATCTGCGTGCCTCACCCGAGGATCTTTGGCGCCGCACGCGACGAGACCGCAACCGGCCGCTGCTGCAGACCGCCAATCCTCTCGCAAAGCTGCGGGATCTGCATGCTCAGCGCGATCCTCTTTATACTGAAGTCGCCGACCTGGTGGTGGACACCGGCGCACAGAGCGTCGGCACCCTGACTTCGCAGATCCAGGCCCTTCTGGGCCAGCTCGATTCGCGGACTTCGGGCGCAACACAAGGAACCTAGCATGGCCTCACCCGAACCGGCTTCCACGCTGAACGTAGCGCTTGGCGACCGCAGCTATCCGATTCACATCGGCCCCGGCCTTCTGGGCCGGGGGGATCTGATCGCTCCGCACCTGCCCCAGCGCAGCGCAGTGATCGTCACCAATACCGTCGTGGCGCCGCTGTATCTGGAAAAACTGCAGGCCAGCCTGGAACAGCAGCAGATTGCAGCAAGGTCAATCGTGCTGCCCGACGGCGAAGCACACAAGGACTGGCTCACGCTGAACCGGGTATTCGATGCACTGATGGATTTTCGCGCGGCGCGCAAGACCACGCTGATCGCGCTCGGCGGCGGTGTCATCGGCGACCTCACCGGATTTGCCGCAGCGGTGTTCCAGCGGGGTGCGCCATTTGTGCAGATTCCGACCACCCTGCTTGCCCAGGTGGATTCCTCCGTGGGAGGGAAAACCGCGATCAACCATCCTCTCGGAAAAAACATGATCGGGGCGTTCTACCAGCCGCGGGTGGTCATCGCGGATACCGAAACCCTGGGGACACTGCCTGACCGCGAACTTTCTGCGGGCCTCGCAGAGGTCATCAAGTACGGATTGATCGGCGACGCCGGATTCTTTGACTGGCTGGAAAAAAACATGGAGCAGCTGATGGCACGCAATGCTGCGGCCCTGACGCATGCAATCAGCGTGTCGTGCCGCAACAAGGCGGCTGTCGTGGCCAGCGACGAGCGTGAAGAAGGTGTCCGCGCCCTGCTCAATTTTGGACACACTTTCGGCCATGCCATTGAATCCGGGCTCGGTTTTGGCGAATGGCTGCACGGCGAGGCTGTGGGTGCCGGAATGGCCATCGCCGCGCGCGTCTCGCGGCACATGGGCCTGATCGATGATCGCTGCGTCGAACGCACCATCAACCTGCTGCGCCGGGCACGGCTGCCGGTAAAGGGCCCCGCGCTGGGCGTGTCCCGTTACCTGGAGCTGATGGGACACGACAAGAAAGTCGAGGCGGGAAAGATGCGCTTCATCCTGCTGCGCGGCATCGGAAATGCCTTCATCACCGATGCCGTGCCCGGCGACACGCTGAACACGGTGCTTGGCGGGGAGGGCGTCTATGGCGGCTGACAAGGCGCCCTACGCCGCAGCCCCGGAGAACTCCAGGGGGCGCCGGCTGCGCGAGCTGCCGCCCCGGGGCCGCTCCGAGTACCAGCGCGACCGCGACCGCATCATCCATTCCACCGCCTTCAGGCGGCTCGAATACAAAACCCAGGTTTTCGTGAACCACGAAGGCGACCTGTTCCGCACGCGCCTGACCCACAGCCTCGAAGTCGCACAAATCGGACGCTCGGTGGCACGTCATCTTGGGCTGGACGAAGACCTTACCGAAGCCATCACGCTGGCCCATGATCTCGGCCACACGCCTTTTGGCCACACCGGGCAGGATGCCCTGAATGCCTGCATGAAGCCCTATGGTGGTTTCGAGCACAACCTGCAGTCGCTGCGTGTCGTTGATGTACTCGAACAGCGTTACGGCGCCTTTGACGGCCTCAACCTGACCTTCGAAACCCGCGAAGGCATACTCAAGCATTGCTCGGTCAGGAACGCGCGTACGCTGGGCGACGTCGGCGAGCGCTTCATCAAGCGGCAGCGCCCGGGACTGGAAGCGCAGATCGCCAACCTGGCGGATGAAATCGCCTACAACAACCACGATGTCGATGACGGGTTGCGTTCCGGACTCCTGCAGCTGGAACAGTTGTCGACCGCGGGCATTTTCCGCCGTCACATGCGCGCTGCGCTGCGCGAATTTCCAAGGATAGAAGGAAGGCGCCTGGTCAACGAAACCGTCCGGCGCATGATTGATACGCTGATCACGGACCTGGTGCGGCAAAGTGCGGCCACCATCCGGGAACATGCGCCGGCATCCATTGAAGACGTGCGGCGCAGCCCGCCGATGATCCGTTTCTCCGAACGCATCCGCCGGGAACAGACCGAGCTGAAGCAGTTCCTGCATACCAACCTGTACCGTCACTACCGGGTGTCCCGGATGAGCAGCAAGGCAAGACGCATCGTCACGGAACTGTTCCAGGCTTTCCTTGCCGAGCCCGGTCTGCTGCCGCCCGAATTCCAGGAGCGCGCCCGTACCGACAAGCCCCGTGCCATTGCCGACTACATTGCGGGCATGACCGACCGCTACGCCATCGTCGAACACCGGCGCCTGTTTGCGATCGACATCAGTTGAGATTTTCTGCGGAATTTGGCGCCTTTGGCGGTTGAACCAAGCCCTTGATGCGGGTAGACTTGGCGGGTTTCACTCCGATTTTCGCACATTGATTTCAGGGCTCTGGCGCGCCGCAGCAAATTGTGCCGTAACCCATTGATTATCAAAGTGTTTTTGACGAGGCGCCCGATGGCTCATCCAAAT
>JAEYXO010000317.1 GCA_023431245.1 Pseudomonadota bacterium
CAACTGGCGCTGGTGGAGGAAACGCTGGCGACCGAACCCGTCGACGGATCCGAACTGGCGATCTATTGCGCGATCCTGTCCGGCACGCTGGCGAAACATGAACACCGGGAAGAGCACAGCCTGTTTCCGCTGTGGCGGGCGGCCTTGCTGCGCCGCGCCGGAGATGAGCGGGCGGTGTTGCTGGAGAAGGCGGCAGCCGCGCTGCGCGGCGGAGAGGCTTCAGGCGCCGCGGCCCCCTGATTTTCCCTGCGTCCCGCCCTGGGACTCCTCGACCAGCCATTTCACCAGCGCCGCGACTTCGGGCTGCAGTGCCTTGCCCGCGGGGTACAGCGCGTAGTAGGCGCGGTCGGCGGGCATGCTGTGCCCGAACAGCCGCACCAGCCGGCCGACAGCCAGGTCCTCCTCCACCAGCACGTCGCGGGCGAGCGCCACGCCCTGGCCACCGATCGCCGCACTGAGCAGCAGGCCGGCATCGCTGAATTCGGTGCCTTGCGCCGGCGGCGGGTTCTTCAGGCCGGCGCCGTGGAACCACTGCGCCCAGGGATCGCGCGGTGAGCGCAGCAGCACGGCTTTTGCCAGATCCCGTGGTGTCCCCAGCCTGTGCCTGGTTTTGTAAGCCGGGTTGCAGACGGGAAATATGCGCACCGGCATCAGCCGGGTTTTCCTGAAGCCGCGCCAGTCGCCGCTCCTGCAGTAGCGGATCGCGAGATCCACCTCGCCGGAGCGCAGGTCGGCGAGTTCATTGAGTGCCGTGTGGTGCACCGCGCGGATTTCGAGGCGGGCGTCGCCATGCCGCTCGTAGTAACCGTGCAGGCGGTGGGCCAGCCATTTGTTGGCCAGCGCGGTCGATACATTGATGCGGATGGTTTTGTGCCTGTCCCGCGCCAGACGGGAGGAGGCAGAACGCAGGATCAGCAGGGCATCGAGCACGGCCTCGAGAAACACTGCCCCTTCATGCGTCAGTGCGAGGTTCTGCTTGTTGCGGATGAAAAACCGGGTGTTGTAGTGCTGCTCCAGCAGCCTGATGCGATGGCTCACCGCGCTGGCGGTCACGCACAGTTCGCGTGCAGCCCTGACGAAACTCTGCAGCCGCGCTGCAGCCTCGAAGGCGACGAGGGTGTTCAGCGGCGGCAGGCCGGTCGACATCTGCAGCGCAACATGAAAATAAATTGGGGCAGGGCAAACATATTTCGCTTTTACCGGGGTGGGTGCCTGCCTATTATATTCGCCGCGTCAGTCCGGTCCCGCGGCACAGCCGCGGCCATCGAAGCATTACGGACTCAAGACGGACTCTTAATCATGGAGATGCAATGGATCTGAACCTGAAGGGACGCACCGCATTCATCACCGGCGCCAGCCGCGGCATCGGCCGCTCGATAGCCTTTGCGCTGGCAGCCGAGGGCGTCAACCTCGGCTTGTTTGGCCGCGATATGGCGCGCATCAATGCCGCGGCTGCTGAATTGCGCGGCAAATACCCCCAGCTTCGCGTTGCTGCGGTCGAACTGGATGTTGCGGACGCATCGGCCATCAAGCCTGCGGTGGAGAAGGCGGTTGCCGAACTGGGCGGGGTCGACATTCTCGTCAACTGCGCGGGCGGTGCCTACCGCGGCCGCCTGGCCGAGATACCCGACCATCTGTGGGAGGAGTATTTCGCGGTGAAGCCGCTGGGCCTGATCCGGATGACCCGCGAGACCATGCCGTACCTGAAGAAATCGACCCAGGGCCGGGTCATCCACATGTCGGGCACGCGGGGCCGCGAGCCGCATGGCGTGCAGGTGATGTCGGGGCCGATCAACCTCGGCACGCTCAGCATCACCAAGGCGATGGCCAACGAGTTTGGCCCGGCCGGAGTGACCGTCAACGCGATCTGCCCGGGTTCGACCGATACCGGCCGCTGGACCGAACTGGTCGCCATCCGGGCGAAGGAGAAAAACATCTCCGTCGCCGAGGCCGAGAAGGAACTGACCGCCGACGTGCCGATGGGGCGGGTGGTGAAACCCGAAGATGTTGCCGACCTGACCGTGTTCCTCGCTTCGGCGCGGGCGGCAATGATCAACGGTTGTGCAATCAATGTAGACGGAGGACGCAGTCGTGCGATCTGAATCCCTGGTTTTGATGGTCCGTGCGGCGTTTGCCGCAATCCTGGTGCTGGCGCTGCCGGCGGCGGCGCAGAATTTTCCCGAACGTTCGCTGCGGCTGGTGGTGCCGCTGGCGCCGGGCGGCGGCAACGACGGCGCGGCGCGTGTGGTCGCCAATGCGCTGAGCAAGCGCCTGGGTCAGCAGGTGGTCGTCGACAACCGTCCCGGCGGCGGCTCGATCATCGCCTCGCAACTGGTGCTGGCCCAGCCGGCTGACGGCCACACGCTGTACCTGTTCAGCACCAACGTCAGCATGGCGCCGCTGCTCCATGCCAAGATGCCCTTTGACACACTGCGCGATTTTGCGCCGATGAGCCGTATCGGCATTTCTCCGGGCGGTCTGATCGTTCATCCCTCCCTGCCGGTGCACAAGGTCTCCGACCTGGTTGCTCTGGCGAAAGCGAAGCCGGGGCAGATCGCCTTCGGTTCGTCGGGACCGGGGGGCGGCTCGCATCTCGGCGGGGAACTGTTCAACCTGCTGGCCAAGGTCAAGCTCCTCCACGTGCCGTACAAGGGCAGCGCCATGGCCACCACCTCGGTGCTCAGCGGCGAGACCCAGGTCGCGTTCAACAATCCGACTTCGTCGATGCCGCACATCAAGGCGGGGCGCCTGCGCCTGGTCGCGGTGACCACGGCGAAGCGCTGGCCGCTGATCCCGGACACGCCGACGATTGCCGAAGCCGGCGTGCGCGGCTATGAGCACCTGATCTGGAACGGACTCGCGGTGCGTGCGGGCACCCCCCAGCCGGTGTTCGACCGCCTTTATGCCGAGCTGATCGAGGCGCTCAAGCTGCCGCAGCTGGCGCAGTTGCTGGCGCATGACAGCGCCCTGCCGTCGCCGGAGACACCGCAGGCCTTCATGGCCTTTCTCGAGAATGAGCAGAAAAAGTGGCGGCCCGTGGTCAAGCAGGCCGGCATTTCCGCGCTCTGAGGGATGTCATGACGAAACAGGCGGACACTGACCGGCAGGCGGATGCCGCGGAAGGGGCGACCGCGGTGCTGGCTGCCCATGTCGCGGGGCTGCGCTACGAGATGCTGCCACCGGCGGTTGTCGAAAAAACCCGGGCCTGCGTGCTCGACACCCTGGGCTGCATGCTGTTCGGTTCGACGCTGCCGTGGACGCGGATAGTCGCCGACGTGGCGCGTGAGGAGGGCGGTGCGGCCCAGGCCCTGGTGGTCGGCGGCGCGGAGCGCCTGTCGGTGCCCCAGGCGGTGCTCGTCAACAGCACGGCCGGGCATGGCTTCGAGCTTGACGATGCGCACACCCGCGCATCCATGCATGCGGGCTCCATCGCGGTGGCGGTGGCGCTGGCATTGTCCGAATGGCGCGGCCCGGTGTCCGGCCGTGATTTCGTCACCGCGATTGTGGCCGGCTACGAGGCGGGCCTGCGTGTCGGCATTGCCGGTGCAGGGCAGATTTTCAAGCGCGGCTTCCATTCAGCGGCGGTGTGCGGCGTATTTGTCGCCGCTGCGACCGCGGCGCGGCTGCTCGGCCTCGATGCGGACCAGACCCGGCATGCCTTCGGCATCGCCGGCTCGATGGCCTCTGGCCTGATGGCGGCGCAGGAGGGCGCGATGGTCAAGCGGCTGCATGCGGGGCAGGCGGCGAAAAACGGCGTGAACGCCGCACTGCTGGCACGTCGTGGATTCACCGGAATCACCAATGTGCTGGAGGCGCCCTTCGGCGGTTTCTTCAGCGCCATGACCGCGCGCTGCGACCTCGGCGAACTGACCGCGGGGCTGGGCACGACCTGGGAAACCATGGCCCTGGGATTCAAGCCGTACGCAACCGCCGGCGCCTGTCATCCCGCGCTGGCGCTGCTCGATGCGCTGATGGCCGGGCATGGCCTTGGCGCGGACGACATCGAGGGCATCTCGGTTGAATGCACGACCCATTGCCGCGACCATGTGGCCTGGCCCTATGCCCCGCAGGGCGTGGCGTCGGCGCAGATGAACATCTATTACGCGCTGTCAGTGATGGCGCTGGAACGCGCCGCGATGGTGGCCCAGTTTGAGGAGTCGAAACTGGCTGATCCGCGGATTCTCGATTACATGAAGCGCATCCGTGTTGCTGTCGATGCCGGTTTCGATGCGATGGGCAACGCCTTCCGCTACGCGACGCGCATTACGCTCACGACGCGTCGCGGCGAACGGCTCGTGCGCGAAACGCTGCACCGGCCGGGTTCGCCGGATGCGCCGCTCGATGCCGCCCGGCTTTCAGCCAAGTTCGATCAGCTTGCGGGGCAGGTGCTCGATGCCGGCGGCCGCGAGCGCCTGCGCACGGCGGTCTCTTCCCTGGAGAATCTGCCGACACTGCAGCCACTGCTCGATGCGCTGGAAAGAAAGTAACAAGTATTTGATTTTATTATAATTTTTTTGCACAGCGCTATTGTTTGGCGCCGAGTTGCAGGGCGCGGTCACGCGCAGCCTTCAGGGTGTCCGGTGTTGCATTGCTGTTCCAGCCGAGGAGGTTTTTGAGTGTGATGTCGGTCAGCGCGTGCAGCCAGTCGTCGCGTTCGTTGAGGCAGGGGATGTAATGCAGTTCCCTGCCGCCAGCCTTGAGGAACTCGACTTTTGCTTCGATCGCGATTTCCTCCAGTGTCTCCAGGCAGTCAGACACGAAACCCGGGCAGGCGACGTCGACACGCCCGACCTTTTTCTTCGCCAGGTCATTGATCACTTCCGCAGTGTACGGCTTCAGCCATTCTGCACGGCCGAAGCGTGACTGGAAGGCGATGGTGTAGAACTCGGGCTTCAGGCCGATCTGTTCGGCGATCAGGCGGCCGGTCTTCAGGCATTCGCAGTGGTAGGGGTCGCCGAGCGTCAGCGTTCGCCGCGGCACGCCATGGAAGCTCAGCACCAGGTGGTCGCCGCGGCCGTTTTTGACCCAGTCGTCCTGGATGGCCTGTGCCGAGGCCTTGATGTAGCCCTCGTGGTCGTGGAAATGTTTCACGGTGCGCAGCGCCGGCTGGTTGCGCATCCTGCCGAGGGCGGCATATGCGGTGTTGAATACGGTGGCGGTGGTGCTGGCCGAGTACTGGGGATAGAGCGGCAGCAGCAGGATGCGGTCGCAGCCACGGGCCTTCAGCGATTCCAGCTTGTCGCGGATCGACGGTTTGCCGTAACGCATCGCGTAATCGACGACATGCGGCTGCTTCAGGCGTTCGCCGAGGTAACCCTGCAGCATCTTCGTCTGTTTTTCGGTATGCACTTTCAGCGGCGAGCCCTCCGGAGTCCAGACCTGGGCGTAACGCGCCGCCGAGGCCTTGGGCCGCAGTGTCAGAACGAACAGGTTGAGGATCAGCCACCAGACCGGCCGCGGTATTTCGACAACATGCGGATCGGACAGGAATTCGCGCAGGTAGCGGCGCACTGCGCCGGCGGTGGGCGCTTCGGGCGAGCCGAGATTGACCAGCAGGGTGCCGATTTTTGGCGCGCTGCCGTGGCTGTACGGGGGTTCTTTGGCGAAATGGCTCAAGGCTGTGGCCTGCGAAACGTGGGCGGTGAAAAATCCCGGCGGTTGCCGGGCGCTCAGCGCTGGGTCAGCGCGCTCGACAGCAGTTTGGCGGTGATGTCGACAATCGGGATCACGCGCTCGTAGGCCATGCGCGTCGGGCCGATGACGCCGACGGTGCCCACGACCCTGCCGTCGACTTCGTACGGCGCGGTGACCACGCTGCACTCGTCCAGCGGCTGCAGCCCGGCTTCCCCGCCGATGAAGATCTGCACGCCCTGGGCGCGGCTCGAGTGATCGAGCAGCTGCAGCAGCGTGGTGCGGTGCTCGAACAGGTTGAACAGTTCGCGCAGCTTGTTCATGTTCGACGACAGGTCGTCGATGCCGAGCAGGTTGACTTCGCCCGAGATCACCACGTCCTCGGAGGACTCGCTGACCGCCTGGTCGCCGGCGGCCAGCGCCGCGGTCATCAGCTGGCCCATGTCCTCGCGCAGCTGCTTCAGTTCGGCCTGGATGCGGCGGCGGATGTCCTCGAAGCTGCAGCCGGCGTAGTTCTGGTTGAGGATGTTGGCGGCCTCGACCAGTTCCGACGGCGAGTAGGATTTTTCAGTCTGGATGATGCGGTTCTGCACGTCGCCTTCGGCGGTGACCAGAATCAGCAGCAGGCGCTTTTCGGCAAGCTTGAGGAATTCGATGTGGCGGAAACCGGCACTGCGCCGCGGCGTGACGACGACGCCGGCGAAACGCGTCAGTTCCGACAGCACGTGGGACGCGGAGGTCACCAGTTTTTGCGTGTTGTCGACCTGCAGCTGGCCCTCGAGCTGGTTGATCTCGACGCGGTCGAGCGGCTTGACGGTGAGCAGCGTGTCGACGAAGAAGCGGTAGCCGCGGGCGGTGGGCACGCGGCCGGCGGAGGTGTGCGGGCTGGCGATGAAGCCCATCTCCTCGAGGTCGGCCATCACGTTGCGGATGCTCGCCGGCGACAGGTCGAGACCGGAATGCTTGGACAGGGCGCGGGATCCGAGCGGCTGGCCGTCGGCGATGTAGCGCTCGACCAGGGCCTTCAGCAGCAGTTGTGCGCGCTCGTTCAGTGCCTGTGTTTCAAGTGCCATGCGGAAGATTCTACACAAAAAGTGCGGCGCGCCAGCACTCCCTGAGGGGGAGCGCCAATCCATTGTTTTTAATGGATTTGCCGGTGCCTGGCGGAAACGAATTATGGTTTAATGCCGGGATGCCTGCCGCATTCCCCACTGTCGCGCTGATCGGCAAATACAAGACGCCGGAAATCGCCGAGCCGGTGCTGGCGCTCGCGCGGTTCCTCGAAAAACGCGGCGTGCGCGTGCTGCTGGACCGGCTGACGGCGGCGCACATCCGGAACTGTCCGTACGAGGTGCTGCTGCTGGAGGATCTCGGCCGCGAGGCCGACCTCGCGGTGGTCATCGGCGGTGACGGTACCATGCTCAACATCGCGCGCACCTTTGCGCCGTACGACGTGGCGCTGGTAGGGATCAACCAGGGGCGCCTCGGTTTCCTGACAGACATTTCCCAGGACACGATGTTCGAGACCATCACCTCGATCCTGGACGGGCAGTACGTGACCGAGGAACGGATGCTGCTGGAGTCGGAAGTCTGGAGCGGCGCCAACGGCAGCCAGGAACGGGTGTTCCAGGTGCTGGCTTTCAACGACGCGGTGGTTGCCAAGGGTTTTCGCGGCGGCCTGGTCGACATCGAGGTGCAGATCGACGGCCAGTTCATCTACAACCAGCGTTCCGACGGGCTGATCGTGGCCACCCCCACGGGTTCCACCGCCTATGCGCTGTCCTCGGGCGGGCCGATCGTCCATCCATCACTGTCGGTGATGACGCTGGTGCCGGTGTCGCCGCACACCCTGTCGAACCGTCCGATTGTCATCAGCGCCGACAGCACGGTCGAGATCGTCGTGCGCAGCGCCGACGATCCGCGCGCGCATTTCGACAGCCATTCTCATTTCGACCTGCGCGAGGGTGATCGCGTCGTCGTGCGCCGCTACCCGCACAAGATCAAGCTGCTGCATCCGGTCGGCCACAGCTACTACGCGATGCTGCGCGAGAAGCTGCACTGGAACAGGGACTGATATCGGGTAAGTGGTGACTGGTAAGTGGTGACTGGTAAGTGGTGACTGGTGGTTGGCATTTACCGTTCACCACTTACCAATCACCTATCGCCAATCACTGACTCATGCTGCAACGTCTGACCATCCGGGATTTTGTCATCGTCGAGCACCTCGAGCTCGAGTTCGGTGACGGCTTCACCGTGCTTACCGGCGAGACCGGTGCCGGCAAGTCGATCCTGATAGACGCGCTGGCGCTGACGCTGGGCGAACGTGCCGAGACCATCGTGGTGCGCCAGGGCGCGGCACGCGCCGACGTCACTGCGGAATTCGACATCGGGGGCAACCGCGCGCTGGCACAGTGGCTGGCCGACGGCGACCTTGCCGGCGACGAGGGCGTCTGCCTGCTGCGGCGGGTGGTCGAGACTTCGGGGCGCTCGCGCGGCTTCATCAACGGCCATCCGGCGACGGCGACCCAGCTGCGCGAGGCGGCGGATTTCCTGGTCGACATCCACGGCCAGCACCAGCACCAGTCGCTGAGCCGTCCGGCGGCGCAGCGCGCGCTGCTCGACGCCTATGGCGGGCTGGAGGCGCAGGCGGCGCTGGTCGCCGACCTCTGGCGCACCTGGTCGCGGCGGCGAGAGGAGCGGCTGGCCTTCGAGGGCAACGCTGCTGCGATCGCGGCCGAGCGCGAACGCCTCGACTGGCAGGCGCAGGAGCTGGAAGCGCTGAAGCTTGTGCCCGGCGAATGGGCTGCGGTCGGTGCGGAACATGCGCGGCTCGCGCACGCGGCGAGCCTGATCGAGGCGGCACAGGCCGGCGTCGACATCCTGTCCGAAGGCGAGGGCGCAGCGCTGGAGCAGGTCAATGCCGTGATCGCGAAGCTGGAGCCGCTGTTGCAGCACGATCCGCGACTGAAGGACATTCTCGATGCGCTGGAGCCGGCGCAGATCCAGTTGCAGGAGGCGGCCAGCGCGCTCCGGCGTTACGGCGAGCGTGCCGACCTCGATCCGCAGCGCGTGCGCGTGGTGGAGCAGCGCCTCGATGCGCTGCACGGGGCTGCGCGTAAATATCGTGTAGACCCGGACGCGCTGCTGTCGCTGGCGGAACATACCCGGCAGCGGCTGGCCGAACTGGATGCCGGCGGCGATCCCGAGACCCTGCGTCTGCGCGAGGCCGAGGCCGAGGCGGCCTGCCGCGAGGCGGCGAAAAAACTGACCGCAGGACGCAAAAAGGCCGCGAAAAAACTGGGCGAGGCGGTGACCGGTGGCATGCAGGAACTGGCAATGCAGGGCGGCGTGTTCGAGGTCGCGCTGGAGCCGCTGGAGACGCCGGCCGCGCACGGCCTCGAGCAGGTCGAGTTCCGCGTCGCGCCGCATCCTGGTGTGACGCCGCAGCCGATCGCAAAAACCGCTTCCGGCGGCGAACTGTCGCGGCTGTCGCTGGCGATCCAGACCGTGCTGAGCCGCGTCGCCAAGGTACCGACGCTGATTTTCGACGAGGTGGACGTCGGCATTGGCGGGCGTGTCGCCGAAATCGTCGGCCGCATGCTTCGGGAACTGGGCGAACGCCACCAGGTGATGTGCATCACCCACCTGCCGCAGGTGGCGGCGACCGCCGGACGGCAATGGCAGGTCAGCAAGGTGACCCGCGGTGGCAAGGTGTCTTCGACGGTGGTCGCGCTCGACGCCGCGGCACGTATCGAGGAGATTGCGCGCATGCTGGGCGGCGTGAAAATCACCGAGACCACGCGCCGGCATGCCGCCGAGATGCTCGGCACCACATCCGCGAAACGCCGCTGATCCTGGTTTAGCCTGCGATCAGCCAGCCCAGCCAGGCGGCCGCCACCGTCAGCAGCAGCCCCGGTACCACATGCAGCGCAAAACGCCGGCCGCCGCTGGCGACGGCGACCACGATCTTGCTGACAGTGTTGGTGCTCAGGCCGATCAGAATCGGTAGCGCGGCCTGCGTCGTGGTGATTGTGCCGGAGGACACCAGCGACCCTGCGGAAGCCGCCGTGGCGTGGGTGTCGGCGAGTCCGGTGAAGGCGGCGGCCGCAATCAGTCCGGCGGTGCCCAGCCAGTCGACCAGCGCGGCGGAGATCAGGGTCACCCCGGAGATGGCCAGTGCGAAGATCAGCGCGGTGGCCGGGCTGAAGGCGCGGCCGTGGTCGCTGTTTTCCGGAGCGTCGTGATTTGCCGCGCGCAGCGTGGCCAGCACGCCATAGGCGACAGCAGTGGCTCCTGCGCAGAGCAGCGGCAGCGCCAAGGCGCGCAGGGTGTCGATGCTGGCGGCGGCCAGAACCACCACCATCTGCAGGATGGTCGCCACGGTCGACAGCACGGCGCCGGCGGCGGCCGGCACCAGCAGAGCGGGGTCGCCGCGAACGCGCTCCCCCATGCTGCCGATGGTTGCGGTGCTGGAGACAAAGCCCGAGGCAAGTCCCGCCGCTGCGAGGCCGAAGCGCGGCCCCAGCGTGCGCATCGCGACATGTCCCGCGGCGCCGATCGCCAGCATCAGTACCACGATGGTCCAGGCATTGCGCGGGTTGATCGCGTCGTAGGGTCCGATGTGGCGGTCAGGCACCAGCGGCAATATGACCAGCGTCGCCGCAGCCAGCACCAGTGCGTCGTTGAGTTCCTGTTCGGTCAGTACGCGACGCACGAAATGGTGGATGCGGTCGCGGGCCGCGAGCAGAATGGCGACACCAGCCCCCAGTGCCGCAGCCAGCGGCGGTTCGCGCATGGCGAGGGCGCCCAGCAGCAGCGTCAGCAGCAGCGCGATTTCGGTGGTCAGCCCGGGATCCTGCCTCAGCGTGCGTGCATAACCGACGGCGGCAAGTGCGGCGACCCCGGCGGCGGCAACTGCCAGCAGCAGGGCCTCGCCGAGCATCATGCTGACCGCGCCGAGCAGCGAGACCACGGCAAAACTGCGGACGCCGGCCACCGCGCGTGCCGGGCCTTCGCCCTTGCGCCGCTCGCGCTCGATGCCGATCAGCAGTCCGATGCCGAGCGCGGCGGCGAGCCGCATCCAGGATTGTTCGTCGACGGGCATCGGCGGAGGCAGCCGTCAGTGCCGGCGGCCGGAGGTCAGCTCTTGCCCTTGTGCGGGCAGTTGGTTTTGCTGCAGTCCGCGTAGATGTACAGCGAATGGTCGTGGATGCGGAATCCGCGTTCCTTGGCGATCTTTTCCTGCCGCTTCTCGATCTCGCCGTCGTAGAACTCCTCGACGTGGCCGCATTGCAGGCAGACCAGGTGGTCGTGGTGGCTGCCCTGGTTCAGTTCGTATACCGCCTTGCCTGATTCGAAGTGGTGGCGCATCAGCAGGCCGGCCTGCTCGAACTGGGTGAGCACGCGGTAAACCGTCGCCAGTCCGGTGTCGGTGCCTTCCTCGACCAGTCTCTTGTAGACGTCCTCGGCGCTCATGTGGCGCACATCGCTTTTTTCGAACAGTTCGAGGATGCGCAGGCGGGGCAGCGTGGCCTTGAGGCCGATGGTTTTCAGGTCGTCGGGAGAACTCATCGCGTGTCCAGTAAGGAATGGGGCCGCAGCGGCATCCGC
>JAEYXO010000364.1 GCA_023431245.1 Pseudomonadota bacterium
TCGAGTGAACCGGCGTGGCGTCTGAAATACGTGAATCCGGCGCCTTCCTGTTCCAGAATCGACTCGAAAACGGGATGTGTCATCACCGGCGCCGGCCATTCCTTTCAAACGCGCGGACTGTAGCACACCGGAGGGGGCGGTCGCAATCGAAAAGCCCCTTGAAAACAGTCGGTTTTCCCTCTCAAATGCGTGTATTCAAAGCGTTTATGTCGAGCTTCCGGGACAGCCTGTCGAAGCGCGGACTGCGGACATGCGGCAGGATGCCAAGCAGCGGCGCACCGATCCGCCGGCGCAACGTGTCGAGATTCTGCGCGCGGCGGGACATCCGCGGATCGATCTGGCTGGCAATCCAGCCGGCGAGCCGCAGGCCGCGCGACTCGAGCACGTCAACGGTCAGCATCGCATGGTTGAGGCAACCGAGGCGCAGCCCCACGACCAGCACCACGGGAAGGCCAAGCCGGAGCGGAATGTCCGAAGCACAGCTGCGGCGGCCCAGCGGCACCCGCAGCCCGCCCACGCCCTCGACCACCACCACGTCAGCGATGCGCGCCAGCCTGGCGTAATGCGCGGCAATCGTGGCAGTGCGGATCGTCACCCCGGCCTCGGCCGCAGCGATATGCGGCGCAATCGCCGGCGCAAAGCAGTACGGATTGACCAGAGACGACCCTGCCTTGACACTGGACGCCGCCTGCAGCTGCGCCACGTCATCGTTGTGCCATGCCCCCTTGCGCCGCACCGCGCCCGCGGCCACCGGCTTCATGCCGACCGCCCGCAGGCCGAGCGCAGTGAAGCCGTGCAGCAACGCGCAGGCCACCAGCGTCTTGCCGACGCCGGTATCCGTGCCGGCGACAAACAGGCCGCGGGCAGCGGGCGCGGTCCGCTCAGCCACGATCCGCCACCTTGATGTCGATCACCGGCCTGCCGCCGGGACCGGTGCGCGGCCGGGACTTCCATGCATGGCCGTAAATCACCTCGAAGGTCGCCGGCAATTTGCCGTCGCGGCGCAGGGCTTCGTAGTTGCGCTCGACGGCGGACAGCCAGGCCCTGCCCGACAACGCGCGGGACCGGCCGCTGTTGGCGTTGTTTGCGCCAATCGCCTGCAAATCCCGCATCACGTCGCGCACGCTGCCGTAGGTCAGCGTGAACATCTCCATGTCGATCACCGGGTCGGCAAATCCCGCCTTGACCAGCATGTCGCCGATGTCGTGCATGTCAATGAAACGGCTGATGCGGGCCTCGCCGGCATCCGGCTGCGCCGCGCGCAGCTCCTTCAGCGTGTCGGGCCCGAAGGTGGCGAACAGGAACAGACCGCCCGGGGCCAGCACGCGGCGCATTTCGGCGAAGGCCTGCGGAAGCGCGTTGACCCACTGCAATGCGAGATTGCTCCAGGCCAGGTCGATGCTGGCGCCAGCCAGCGGCAATTGCTCGAGGTCGCCGCAGACGGCCGCCGGCGTCCGGCCCAGCAGGCGCCGGTGCCAGGGCTGGCTTGCACGGGCATGACGGAGCATGCCGGGCGCGAGATCCAGCGCGACGATCCGGGCACGCGGATAACGCCGTGCGAGGCCCGGCCAGGCATTGCCGGTGCCGCTGCCGGCATCGAGAATGCGCGCCGGCATGTGACGGATGAAGTCGAGGCGTTCCAGGCTGCGCCGGCACACCTCGTGCTGCAGCACCGCGGCCGCATCGTAGGTCGATGCGGCACGGTCGAAGGCCCGGCGCACCGCGCGCTTGTCGATGGAAAATTCAGCTGTCATTGCAAAACCCGTTCATCAGTGCGCATACGCGCTCAGCCCCGGACACAAAAGGCGCATGCGCGGCGCCCGCGATGCGCTCGATGCGCGCGCGCGGCAGGCGGGCGGCCAGAAAATCCGCGGCCGCCGGCGCCACGACGCTGTCGCGGTCGCCGTGGATGACCAGTGCCGGCTGAATGATTGCCGGCAACACGGCGCGCAGGTCGGTGTCACGCAACCAGCCGAGCATGCGCGCGAGCACAGCGGCATCGGCGGTCATCCGCGCGGCCAGCAGCTGGTCCAGCTGGCGGATCACCGCACGCGCGCAAACATCGCCGCGGGTTTCCAGCAGGCGGAAGCGCCGCAGCGCCGCAGCGGCATCGGCTTCCACCATCGCGGCAAACTCTTCGAAGGCTGCTGTCGCCATGCCGTGTTTCCAGTCCGGCGCCGCAACGAACCTCGGGGTCGCCGCCAGCAGGATCAGCCCCGTCACCTGTGCGGGATGGCGGTGCGCCCAGGACAGCGCCAGTTGCCCGCCGAGCGACCACCCTGCCACCACGCAGCGCGCAGGCGACCGGGCGGCCAGGCGATCCACCGCATCGTCAAAACTGCCGCTGCCGTCGATATCCGGCGCCTGCACGGCGATCCGGTCTCCGAGCCTTGCCGACACCGCCGCCCAGACGCCCCCATGTGCACCCCAGCCATGCAGCAGCACCAGCGTGGTCGCCGCGCTCATGCCGGTTCCCGCAATGCGGCGACCAGGCGGTCGATGTCGGCGGCGGCATGATCGGCCGACAGCGAAATGCGCAGACGCGCAGTGCCCTGCGGCACGGTCGGCGGCCGTATCGCCGGCACCAGCAGGCCCTGTGCGGCCAGCCGCGCCGACAAGGCCAGCGCCTCTTCATTGCCGCCGACCAGCAGCGGCTGGATCGGCGTGTCCGATGGCAGCAGCCGCCAGGGTGCGCCCTGCAAGCCCTGTTTCAGCCGCGACACCAGTTCGCGCAGGCGTTCACGCCGCCAGTCCTCCTGCCCGATGATCTGCAGGCTGGTGAGCAGCGCATGCGCCAGCAGCGGCGGCGTCGCCGTGGTGTAGACATAGGTGCGCGCCTGCTGCAGCAGGCTTTCGACCAGCACCTTGCTGCCGGCGACAAAGGC
>JAEYXO010000394.1 GCA_023431245.1 Pseudomonadota bacterium
CGTACCGTCCGTCCGCGATCCGCTGCTCTGCCGCGGCAATGTCACGCACCTCGCCGATATCCCGCAGGACTTCGGCTTCGGATATGTCGCGCAGCAGGCTGGCCGCGGCCTCGTCGCCCATGTCGCCTACGCCGCCGACCAGTTCCGCATGATGCGTGTTTCCGGAGCGCGCCAGCACTTCACGGATTTCGTCCAGAAGCCGGCTCTTGCGCTTTGCCATCGCCTCTTTCAGCGAGACCATCTGTTTTTCGCTTAACGTGTTCATGCGCCGGATCATGCGGCGCGCCGGGGCGCGGCGTCTTGATCTGCGTCAACATTGGACGGCAAACCTAGGCGCCTGCGCCCAGTCTTGCAGCGGGACTCAGCCGTCGATTTCGAATTCGCCGTTGATCTCGATGACCGCGCGACGCGGCAATTCGGCGATACCCACCGCCGAACGCGCGTGGCAGCCCTTCTCCGGCCCCCAGATCTCGTAGAACAGGTCCGATGCGCCATCCATGACCGCGAACTGGCGTTCGAAACCGGGGGCGGAATTGATCATGCCGAAGAGGCGGATGATCCGTGTGACCCGGTCGAGGTTGCCGGTGTGGGCCTGCAGCGTGGCCATGATCACCAGTGCCACGGAGCGCGCGGTTTTGTAGGCGTCCTGCTCCGATACTTCACTGCCGACCTTGCCGGTGGTGACGACGCCCAGCGGCATTTCATGGCGTCCCGAGCTGTGGCCCGACAGGTACAGCACCTTGCCGGACTGCACGCATGCGGTGCGGTTCCTGCTGGCGTGGGGATGCACCGGCGGCAGCTGCAGGCCGAGTGCATGGATGCGATCAAGGATGATGCTCATGTTCAGTGGGTTTTCCGGGAAAAGAAATGAAACCCGCGGCGTTCTGCCGCCGCGGGGCGGACGGAATCAGGCGCCTGCCGTCACCGCGCCGATGGCCGCGAACAGGTTGGCCACGGTATCCCGTGGAATGTTGCGGGTGATGAAGACGATGCGGGTCGAGTGATCGTCGCTGGGCCAGGCTGCGAGTTCCACCGGCGGGTGAAACAGGTGCTGCACGCCCTGCACCACCATCGGCCCCTTGTGCTCCGCGACATTGACCAGCCCCTTGACTCTCAGCATGTCGGAGCCGCGCAGCGCGCCCAGCACCTCCATCGTCTGCGAGAAGGAGGCCCAGCTCATCGGCTCCTGGTAGCGCAGGCAGAATGATTTCACCGTTTCATCGTGGCGGTGGTGGTCGCCGTGCTCGTCGGGCTCCCCCATCCAGCGCTCGATGTCGTCCAGCTTGGCCTTGGTGTTGCGCAGGCCGACGTCGATCAGGAATTCAAGGTCGATTTCACCGTTGACGGCACGCCTGATCGGGGCCTGCGGGTTCAGCTCGCGCAGCCGTGCTTCCAGCTTCGCCGTGCCCTCATCCCCCGCGAGATCCGACTTGGTGATGACGATGCGGTCCGCCAGCGCCGCCTGCTTCACCGGCTCCTGCATGGTGTCCAGCTGTTCGATGCCGTTGACGGCATCGGCCAGCGTGACCACGCAGTCCAGCCGGTAATGGGCCAGCAGCATGTCGTCGGTCATCAGCGTCTGCATCACGGGCGCGGGATCGGCGAGACCGGTGGTCTCGATGATCACGCGGGTGAAGTCGATGATGTCGCCGTTGCGGCGTTTGACAAACAGGTCGCGCAGCGTCTCCTGCAGGTCGCCGCGCAGCACGCAGCACAGGCAGCCGTTGTTGAGCAGCATCATCTGTTCGGACGAGACCTCGACCAGGTCGTTGTCGATCGCCTGCTCGCCGAACTCGTTGACGATGACGGCGACCCGGTTCATGTCCGGCCGCTTCAGCAGCTTGTTGATCAGCGTGGTCTTGCCGCTGCCGAGGAACCCGGTGACGACGCTGACCGGGAATTTCCCCGAAAGTGCATCCAGCATTGCGGTGCGGCTCCGGTCAGATGTCCATCTCGAGGATGTAGAGGCCGCCGGCGAAACGGTCCACCGTGTAGATCAGGCGGTTCTCGTCGACCCAGACGTCGTTGATCTGGATCGAGCCCTTCGGCGACAGCTTGGGGGCGCCCGGCACGTAGTAGGCCACTTCCTGCGGCTGGTAGGCGTTCGAGATGTCGAATGCGCGCACGCCGCCGTTGAAGAAGGTGCCGACGATCAGGTTGTCGGAGCGGAAGGACGCCGGTCCCGGCAGGTTTTCGTGGATGTTGTGCGCGCCGTAGCGGCCGCCGCGCTTGACGAAGCTCTCCAGCGGCGGCAGCGGCAGCGTGGACATCGGCACCAGGTTGTTCTCGGTGCTGGCGTTGACGACCCAGCCGAGTTTCGGCCAGTCGAGGCCGTCATCCTTCGTGCATTCATCGGTGACCAGCAGCATGTCGCGGCTCATCAGCGGCATCACCGTGTGGCAGAAGCCGTTGTACGGCGGCGAGTAGCGCCAGTTGGTGATGACTTTCGGGTTGGCCTTGTCGGAGATGTCGAGGATCACCGCGCCGCCGTCAAGGTAGGCGACGTAGGCGCGGTCCGGACGCTCCGGGTAGACCAGGATGTTGTGCGGACGGTAGCCGCCGTCGAATCGGGGATGGCGCGGCGGCGGTGCTTCCTTGTCGCCCTTGTGCGTTCCGGGGTAGTGCCAGCGGCCCACCTCCACCGGTTTCGACGGATTGCGCACGTCGATGATGCGGTAGAACTGGAAATCATTCGGGTGCGTGGGCTCGAAATCGGCCGAGCCCGAGGTCAGGTGCACGTATTCGCCGTCGACGAACCACACGCAGTGCGCGCCGCGCGAATGCGGGCCCGAGGCGTCGAAATGCGAAATCAGCTTCGGTTTTTCCGGGGTGCTGATGTCGAAAATGTCCATGCCGGCCGGCTTGTCCCCTACTTTCTTGGTCTGGTAGGCCACGACCATGATGTCGCCGACGACGTCGAGCGAGTTCGAGCGCACGCGCTCGTGCGGCAGGTCGGTCTGGCAGATCACTTTCGGGTTCTTGACGTCGGACACGTCCACCGCGGTGAAATTTTTCGGCGCCGATTCGTGCGCCAGCCACAGGATGCGGCGACCGTCCTTGGTCACCTGCATGTTGATGCCCTCGCCGATGCCGCCGAAACCGGCGAGCTCGTTGTGGGAGATCAGCTTCATGTTGCGGGAAATGGTCTGGGCAGCCTGGCCCTGCGGCGACATGGTCGGTTTCATCGGGTCTTTCTCTTTCGGGTTTTGGGAATGCTGCTTTTCTTGCGCTTCACGCCGGCCATCTGCTCCAGTACGGCACAGACTGCGGCGGTGTCTTCCAGCGCGCGGCCCTGCGCGTGGGCCGCGGCATAAAACGGTTTCGAGGCTTCGAACAGCGGCACCGGGCAATGCAGGTCGGCCGCAAACTGCTCAATGATATCAATATCCTTCTTGTAAACGTCGACTTTCATCGTCGCCTGGCTGTAGTCGCCGCGGATCATCAGCGGGCCGCGCACCTCGAACATCCGCGAACTGCCCGCCCCGTCCCGGATCACCTTGTAGAGCAGTTCCAGGTCGAGCCCGGACTTCATGCCCATCACCATGGCCTCGGCGGTCGACAGGTTGTGGATCGTCACCAGCAGGTTGGCGACATACTTGAGTTTCGAGCCGTTGCCGTATTCGCCGCAGTAATAGACGCTGCGCGAAAATCCCTTCAGCACCGCTTCGGCGCGGTCATAGGCGCGGCGGTCGCCGCTGGCATAGATGGCGATGTCGCGGTTGGCGGCCTGGGCGCCGGTGCCGCTGACCGGACAGTCCAGGACAACAATGCCGCGCCCGGCGCAGCGCTCGCGGATTTCGTGTTTTTTGGCCAGCGGCAGCGTGCTGGTCTCGATGACCACGGTCCCGCGTTTGGCGCTGCCGGCGATGCCGCCCTTGCCGAAAAATGCCGCATTGACGGCGGTCATGCTCGGCAGCGAGGTGATCAGCACCGGACATTTTGCGTAAACCGCCGCGGCCGTCGCTGCCGGGGTGCCGCCGAGTTTCCGCAATGCCGCCCGCCTCCCGGCGTCGATGTCGTAGCCGGTGACCGCAAAACCGTCCGAAAGGAGGTGGCGCGCGAAGGCGCCACCCATGATGCCGAGACCGATGCTGCCGATGTGCTGCTGCTTGATGACTGCCACTCCTTGCGTCTAAGGCTTGCCTGACAAGCCGAGGAAATCCATGACTTCCTTCAGCTCTGCATATTCCGACTCGAAGAACCTGCGCGTTTCAGCGGAGTTCTTGTAATTGATGACCCACTGGTTTTTTTCCGCCATCGCCTTGAAATCGGGGCTGTTTGCGATCCTGCTGAACACGCCATCCCAGTATGCCGTCTGTTCCGGCGTGATTTTCCCGGGGCTTATGACACCGCGCCAGTTTTCAAAGACGCCTTTATACCCGAGTTCGGGCCAGGTCGGACCGTCGGCCAGCGCCCCGGCAACGCGTTGCGGGGCGGAAATCGCCAGCAGGCGCATTTTGCCGCCGGCCACGTGCGGGGCGATCTGCACGGCACCGCCCGACAGTACGTCGACATGGCCGCCGAGGAGCGCGGTTATCGCTTCACCGGTGGAATTGAAGGCAATCATTTTGGCTTTCTTGATGTCCACCTTTCCGGACATCAGCGGCAGGCCGAAGGAAATATGGTGCGTGCCGCCGAGCGCGCTGCTGAGCGCGAGGCTCAGGCTGGCGGGATCCTTGCGCAGCGCCTCGATCAGGTCCTTGCCGGTCTTCAATGGCGAATCGGGGCGCACTGCAAAAGCGATGTATTCGGTCAGCATCACCGCCTGCGGCGTGAAATCCCTGAAGGACAGCTTGAGCCGGCCGTTGATGTGGCTGGTGTGCAGCGTCGATGAGGTGATGCTCAGAAAATGCGGGTTGCCGGACTGCTGGTTAAGGAAGTTGTAGGCCACTGCGTGGCCGCCTCCCGAACGGTTGACCACGGCGCTGGATGACGGCACCAGCTTCAGGTCATCCCACAGTTTCTGGAAAGTCCGGCCGACGTGGTCCAGCGAACCTCCTGCACCGGCCGGCACGATCAATTCCACGTGACGATCGGGTTTCCAGCCCTGGGCCTGCACCGCGCCGCCGAGCAAGGCGCCGGCAATGCCGAGTGAAATATATAAGTTATTGATTTTAAACAGTTTTTTCATCGTTCCTCTCCGGTAGTTGTTTAAACACGCGGCCGATGTTTTCCAGCTGCTGCAGACGATTCCTGCGCCGCGCGCTATCACGCGGCGCGGAACCTGTTCTTGTGGGATTGCGGATATTCAGTTCGGTTTCATGTTGACCCGGGCCTGCTCGGCTTCCTCGGGCGACATGTTGTCGATGCGGTTTTCGAGCCAGGGCGTCGAGCACACCGTCGCATAACGCGCGTGTTCGCGCACCTGCAGGCGATAACGTTCCCCGCGCGGCACGTAGACGATGTCCCCGGGCCCGAGGGTCTTGCGCGCGCCGCCGGCCTGGGCGTTGATTTTCCCGCTCAGCACATAGACGAAGAGCTCGCGCTCGGACACCGCCTCCGGTTCGGCGTGGCCCGGCGGCACTTCGAACAGGCCGAAAGCCAGGCGCTCGCCCTCGATCCAGTTCACGCAGCGTCCGGACCGCGGCGGCGCATCGAGGCTGTCGAGTATCGGATGGAAGCAGACCGGCAGGCCTTCGATGATGGCCTGCGATTTGCCCTGGGTTTTCTGGTGCTTGTCGCGGTCGCCGACGTTGTACTTTTTATTGACCTCGGCCACGGTCATCGCCTTGTCCGGCACCGCCTCGTCCTCGGCCAGCCCGACCACGGTCCAGGTCTTGTCCTTGATGTAGAGGTACTGCAGGTTGCCGTCTTCCGTCGCCTTCATCGAGTGACGGGCGTAGGCCGGCGCATGGACGAAGGTGCCGGGTTTGACGATCCGCCGGTCCTTGCCGACGATGGCGTTGATCTTGCCCCGTACCGGGAAAATCAGCAGCTCGTTCGGGTGGTAATGCAGTTCGGAGCCGGTGCCCGCCACCTTGTGCAGCAGGCAGAAATAGATGTAGCGCCCCTCGATCACCGGCGCCTTGCCGGTGGACAGGTGCGGTGTCAGGTAATTGCTTTCGAAATCCTCGAAACGGTGGAAAGGCATGTGTGCGGGTCCGCTGGATGATGTTGAACGACTGCAGGGCCGGCGTGGCCGCCGGTCACCTCCTCCTCGAATTATCCTAGCATGCGGCAGGCGGCCTGCCGGCCGTGGTCCACGATGTGCTAAGAATCGCGCAGCCGTGCCACGGTGTCGTCGATCAGCTGGCGGGAAATGTGCACCGTTTCAGGGAGCTCGGGCAGCGCGTCAACCGCAAACCAGCGCGCATCCTCGAGTTCGCCGGGGTCGGGCCGCACCTCGCCGCCCGCCCATTCCGCGCTGAAGGCGATCACCAGCGAATTCGGGAACGGCCAGGGCTGGCTGCCGTAGTAGCGAGGGTGGCGGATGTCGACGCCGACCTCCTCCTTCACTTCGCGCGCCAGGCACTGCTCCAGCGACTCGCCGGCCTCGACGAAGCCGGCGACCACGGTGTAGCGCCCCGGCGCATAGTTCGGCTTGCGTGTCAGCAGCAGCTCGCCTGCGCCGCCGTTTTTCCGGTAAACCAGCGCCATCATCACCGGGGAAATGCGCGGGTAATAGACGATGCGGCAATCCGCGCATTCCACCGCGCGGTCGGCGGCATGGGGCGTGGTCGGCGCCCCGCAGGCGCCGCAGTGGCGGTGGGTGCGTTCCCATTCCAGCAGCTGGAAAGCCTGCCCCGCCAGTGCGGATGCGAGATCGTTGCCTTCCAGGATCAGCGCGCGCAGCCCCAGCATTTCGAGGCCTGCCGGCGGTTCGGCGCCCCGCGGCAGTTGCAGGCCGTAGCAGTGGCAGCCGTCGAGGCGGCCGAGGTAATGCGCCGACTTCAGCGGCAGTCCGCTGGCGCGGGCGTCCAGCCGCGGCAGCTGCGGCATGCCGCTGCCGTCGCGGGTGACCAGCACGCGGCCCCCGTGGAACAGGCAGCAGACCACTTCACCGTCGACAAAGGCCGGAGCGCGGTGGCCCGGCAGGAACAGGTCCTGCGCCACGGCCTCAGATTCTGCCGTCGAACAGCGCGGTGGCTGCGTTGCAGAAAATGTCCTCGCGCTCCTTCTGCGTCAGTCCCGGCGTCATCTCCACCCGGTCCACCGGCGCCATTTCGCCCATGTCGAAGGGGGCGTCGGTGCCGAGCACGATTTTTTCGGAGCCGATGACATCGATCAGGTGGCGGATCGACTGCGGGCTGTGGGTCAGCGCATCGAACCAGAAGCGTTTCAGCATCGCCATCGGATCGGATCGGGTGAATTCGGCCGTGTCCGGGCGCACCTTGTGTCCGTGCACAAAGCGTCCGATCTGGTACGGCAGGAAGCCGCCGCCGTGGGCCAGCAGGATCTTCAGGTCCTTCAGCTCGTCCAGCGCACCGCTGAACATCAGCTTGCCGACCATGATCGTGGTGTCCAGCGGATTGCCGATCAGGTTCATCAGGTAATAGCAGTCGAGGCGCCCCGCCGCGCCCTGGGTGTTCGGGTGTGCGAAGATCACCACCTTCAGTTCCTCGATGCGCTTGAGCACCGGGCGGAATTTCGGATCGGCCAGTTCCTCCTCGCCGATGGCCGTCCCGAGCTCGACGCCCCTGAAGCCGTATTCCTTCACCACGCGCTCGAGCTCCGCGATCGCCGCCTCCGGATGCTGCATCGGCAGTGTGGCCATGCCGCGCAGCCGGCCGGGTTTCGCCGCGACCATCTGGGCAACGCCGTCATTGACGATGCGGGCGGTCTCGATCGCCAGCTCGTCCTTCAGGTTGTAGAAGAAGGTCTGCGGGCCGGGCGAGATGAAGGCGATGTCGATCTTCTTGCGGTCCATCGACTCGAGCTTGGCGTCGGCATCGTAGAACTCCGGTTCGAACGGGAAACGCACCTTGCCGCGGACAAACACCCGGTTGTGGCCCTCCCCCTCGATTTTCGTGTTGTAGACGGGATTCGCCTGCATCGCCCTGACGATGGTTTCCGGAATCACGTGGTTGTGCACATCGATGCGTTTCATGCCTGCTCCTGTCTGCGTGTTTTTTTCTGCGCCTGCGTCCGCGCCGCCGGTTTTTTCGCCGTGTTGCCGGGCAGGCTGAATACGCCTTCATCCGCCAGTGCGCGCACTTCGGCGGCCATGATCTGCACCACTTCGTCGATGGCGGCGGAAGGCCGGCGTTCCGCCTGCTGGCCGAGCGTGAGTATACGATGGATGTTTGCGTCGGCAACCGGCGCGGCGGTGATGCTCCCGGCCGCCACGTCCTCGTGGAAGGTCGACACCGGCATCAGCGCGATACTGGTGCCGCGGAGCACGAGGCGGCGTATGGCTTCGACCGCATCGATCTCGGTTTCGACGCTGACGCGCGCGCGGTGGCGCTGCAGCTGCTCGTCGGCGATGATGCGGATCGCCTCGGTGCTGATCACCGGCGTGCGCGCCAGTTCGGCCACCGTGAAAAAGCGCCTCGACGCGCGCGACTGGGCCTGCGCGAAGACCACGATCGGCTCCGAAATCAGCGGTGTCACCTTGATCGTGCGCGAGTTGACCGGGTTGGTCAGCACGGCGACGTCGGCGCGTCCCGCCTGCAGCCAGTCATAGAGCTGGTTGCTGAAGCCGTCGACCACCTTCAGGCTGATCTGGGGGCACTGCCGGCGCATGCGTTCGACCACGCCCGGCAGCAGCAGCGGCCCGGTGGTCGGCGAGACGCCGAGTATCACCCGCCCCCGCGCCGCCGCGCCGCCGCTGCGCAGGCCGTCCTGTGCCCTGCCCAGTTCACGCAGGATGCGCTGGCAGTGCTCGAGGAACTGCCGTCCCGCGGTCGTCAGGCGTACGCCGCGCGGCAGCCTGACCAGCAGCGGCACGCCCAGTTCGTCCTCCAGGGCATGGATGTGCCGCGACAGCGCCGGCTGGGCGATGCGCAGGTGCTGGGCGGCGCGGGTGATGCTGCCGAGTTCGGCGATCTGGACAAAATAGCGGATGCCGCGCA